>NZ_LMCU01000002.1:300000-449297 GCF_001424905.1 Leifsonia sp. Root112D2 | reverse complement strand
ACCAGGACTGGATCCACAGCTACAATCACCACAGACCCCATACCGGCATCGGCGGCAAATCACCCATCGACCGCGTTCACAACGTCAATGGGAAGAACAACTAGGTGGCAAAAGTCCGAACTAGGGTGTCACGTGACAAAAGTGCCCCCAGTAGGATTTGAACCTACGGCCTTCTGCTCCGGAGGCAGACGCTCTATCCCCTGAGCTATGGGGGCCAGGAGTGCCCGTACAGACTAACATCAGCGATGGCCACCTCGCCGTCAGTAGATGCCGCGCTCGGCACGCGCCTAGCGTTCACGAATCACCCTGCTTTTGTGATTCCGCCCGCGCCCAGGGGTGGGCGGAATGCGAAAACAGGGTGATCTGCTCCGTATCGGTCGAAAGGCGCTGCGGCCGCCGCTAACTCTTGGGCAGGTTGGCGATGATGTTTGCCACGAGCGTGGCGGCGTCGCCGGGCTCCAGGAACCAGCTCGAGGTGCCGACGATCCAGTAGCCGTTTGTGAAGACCTGCACCTCGCCCTTGTTGCCCGCGACGGAGAAGTAACCCTCGACGCTCGGGGGAGCGCCGTAGGTGGGCACCGGTGTGCTCGAGGTGACCGCGGCATCCGCCCGTTCGTTCAGCAGGGCCGGGGTCGGCTTGGCCACGGCGAACTGCATGGTCTCGTTGCTGCTCTGGTTGAGCCAGCCGCAGGCCACTCCCTTGGCCGCAACGGCCCGGGCCTCAAGTGAGCCTTCCGTGGCCGTATAGCTGGGGTTCGCGCCGACGTTCGAGTTGTACGTATAGAGCTGCTGGGGCGTGATGACCTGATCGCACGTCAGGGTGACCGGGGTCGGCGTTGCCGTCGGGGTCGAACTCGGTGTCGGCTGCGTCGAAGCACTCGGCGTCTCGCTGTGGCTCTGAGTCTGACTCGGCGACGGCGACGGCGCGGGTTCGGCCGAGCAGGATGCGAGCAGCGTGACGGTCGCGACAGCCGCGAGAACGGCGGCGGCGCGAACGCGGTGACGAGCGCGGAACGGTGCAACCATGCGGTGACTCTCCTGTGGGGGATCGAGAGCGAAAGTTGTGCGGGCAGACAGCCCGGTTGAGTGTCTAGCGACCATATCAAGGCTGCACGCACAATTGCCGTGCCCGAGCCAGGCCGATGAGGAAGTGTTGCCGAACCGTTGCGGAACCGAAATCGGAATCACCATGAACGCCGACCGGAAAGCTCTCGGGCAGGCACCGCAGCCACCGCGCAGGCGCCGCCCGATAGAATCGATGCTCGTGACTCCCGCTGAACTCGCCGCATCCCTCTACGACATCGTCAACACCATCGTGGAGCGTCGACGCGCGAGCGCCAGCGAGCCGGATGTCGGCGAGACGACGGCCATCGAGCTCAGCCCCGCAGACGTCACCCTCGAGCGCCCGAAGAACCGCGACCACGGCGACTGGGCCTCCAACGTGGCGATGCGGCTCGGCAAGCGCCTCGGCGTCAATCCCCGTGAGCTGGCGGGCGAGATCGCGGATGCCGCGCAGTCGATCGATGGCGTCGCATCCGCCGAGGTGGCCGGCCCTGGATTCATCAACCTGCGGCTCGACGCCGCCGCGGCGGGCAAACTCGCGAAGGTGATCGTGGATGCCGGCGCGAGCTACGGACACAATGAGGCTCGGCAAGGCGAGCGCATCAACCTCGAATTCGTCTCGGCCAACCCGACCGGGCCGCTGCACATCGGCCACACGCGCTGGGCAGCGCTCGGCGACTCGATTGCGCGGGTGCTGAAGGCATCCGGTGCCGAGGTGGCCAGCGAGTACTACATCAACGACGCCGGCAACCAGATGGACACCTTCGGGCTTTCAGTGCTCGCAGCGGCCAAGGGCGAGCCCACACCAGAGAACGGGTACCCGGGCGCGTATATCGCCGAACTGGCGACGACTGTGCTTGCCGAACATCCCGATCTGCTCGAGAGGTCGAGCGACGAGGCACTCGCCATCGCCCGTGAGAGCGCGTACGCGCTGCAACTGGCCGAGATTCGTGAGTCGCTGGCCCGCTTCAACGTGGGCTTCGACGTGTTCTTCAGCGAACGCACGCTGCACGCGCCGGGAGCCGACGGCACGAGCCCCATCGACGAGGCCGTCGACCGCCTGCGCGCGCAGGGCCACGTCTTCGACGACGATGGCGCCGTGTGGGTGCGCACCACCGACTTCGGCGACGACAAAGACCGGGTCATTCGCCGCTCGAACGGCGTCTATACCTACTTCGCCGCGGATGCCGCCTATTACCTCAACAAGGGCGACCGCGGTTTCGAGCACAAGATCTACCTGCTCGGGGCCGATCACCACGGCTATGTGCACCGTCTCAAGGCGCTCGCCGGGGCGGCCGGCGACGATCCCGAGCGCGACATCGAGGTGCTCATCGGTCAGCTCGTGAGCGTGAACGGCGCCAGGCTCTCCAAACGGGCGGGCAACATCATCGAGCTCAACGACCTGCGCGAGTGGCTGGGAACGGATGCGCTGCGCTACTCCCTGGGGCGTTACCCGGCCGACTCGCCGCTCGCGCTCGACCCCGAGCAACTGCGTAAGCGCACCAACGACAACCCCGTCTTCTATGTGCAGTACGCCCATGCGCGCACCCGCTCGGTGGCGCGCAATGCGGCCGAGGCAGGCGTTGACCGCAGCAGCTTCGCGCCCGAGCTGCTCACGCACGAGAGCGAATCGGCACTGTTGGGCGGACTGCAGGAGTTTCCCCGCATCGTCGCCCAGGCGGCCGAACTGCGCGAGCCGCACCGCGTGGCCCGCTACGTCGAAGAGATCGCCGGCCTGTACCACCGCTGGTACGACAACTGCCGCGTGATTCCGCTCGGCGACGAGCCCGTGTCAGACGTGCACCGTACCCGGCTGTGGCTCAACGACGCGGCGGGACAGGTCATTCGCAACGGGCTCGAGTTGCTCGGAGTGAGCGCCCCGGAGCGCATGTAGGCACATGAGCCAGGGGGACGGTACGGCATCGATCGAGGGGTTCTTCGAGGCTCCCGACGGTGGTCGCCCGGCGCGCAAACGCGGGCGCGGTTGGATCATCGCGGCCTGGATCGTCGGCGGGCTGATCATTCTGCTCGGCATCGCCGCCGTGCTCGTCGACAACGGGCTACGCTCCGCCGCCGAATCGGTGGCGGCCGACCAGATCGAACAGAGGCTGCCCGACAATGTGACGGGCGCGGTTGATGTGCACATCGGCGGCGGTTCCGTGATCCTGCAGTATCTCTCCGGCTCGTTCGACCACGTCGAACTGGATGCCCCGACGCTCGCCGTCAACGGCATTCCCGCACCCGCCCATGTTGTGGCCAGCGGCGTCTCCACCGATCTCAGTACGCCCGTGCGTGACGTCACCGCGACGGTGAAGATGAGCCAGGATGCGCTGAACGCGCTTCTGAAGGTGCCGCAGGCGACATCCGGTGTCACGTTGGGTGAGGGAACGCTGAGTTTCGACGGGGCTCAAAGCCTGCTCGGCTTCACGGTGAAATACCATGCCACGGCTAAGCCGGAGGCGGCGGGCACGACCATCGAGTTGACCCCGACGGCGGCGAAGGTCACGGCGGGGCCGGCCGGACTCGACCTCTCCGATTTCGTCACCAAGCTTCTCGGGGCCAAGCCGCTGCCCGTCTGCGTGGCGCAATACCTGCCGAAGGGCGTTGACGTGACGAAGATCGACGTGAACCCGAAGGCCGCCACGGTGACCTTTCACGCCGCCGACCTCGCGCTGACGTCACAGACGTTCAGCACCAAGGGCAGCTGCGGCTGAGCAGCTCGGCGGATTTCAGGGCCGGCACCCGATTTCTGTAGACTTTTGCACGTCTGCGCCCGCCTACGGCGGTTTGCGTCAGAATCACTGGCTTCAGGGGCCAACCCGGGTCCGCTCGCCACAGTGAGACACCTACTCGACCCATCCTGTGAGGTTTCATTCGTGGCCGTCAGCCCTCTCGCCCCCGATTGGCTCGCCGAGCCGCGCGACGCCAACGAGCTCGCGCCCGCGCTCTGGTCGAGCGGTGTCGCCCGTGATGCGCAGGGGGCGCTCGCCATCGCCGGTGTTGCCGCCACGGCGCTCGCCGCCGAGTTCGGCACGCCTCTGTACGTGGTCGACGAGGTCGACCTGCGCTCCCGTGCCGCGGGCGCCCTCGACGCCTTTCGCCGCGAGTTCGCTCGCGTGGGAACAAGCGCCACGGTCTATTACGCGGGCAAGGCCTTTCTCAGCACCGAGGTGGCGCGCTGGGTCACCGAGGCCGGTTTGAACATCGACGTGTGCAGCGGCGGTGAGCTGGCCGTCGTTCTCGCCGCGGGAGTCGATCCCGCGCGACTCGGCTTTCACGGCAATAACAAGTCGCTCGCCGAGATCGATCGCGCCGTCTCCGTGGGCGTCGGCGCGATAGTGATCGACAGCCTGCAGGAGATCGAGAGGGTCGCGGATGCCGCGGCTCGGCACGGTCGCCGCCAGCGCGTTCGCCTGCGGGTCAACAGCGGCGTGCACGCGCATACCCACGACTTTCTTGCCACGGCGCACGAGGATCAGAAGTTCGGCCTTCCGTTGAATGCCGCAGCGGATGCCGTTGCGGCGATCCGAGCGCACGACACCCTGGAATTCTTGGGACTGCACTGCCACATCGGCTCCCAGATCTTCGGGGTGGAGGGTTTCGCCGAGTCCGCGTCGCGGCTGCTTGCGGTGCACGCGGCGCTGCTTGCCGACGGACCCGTGCCCGAACTGAATCTCGGCGGCGGCTTCGGCATCGCATACACAAGTGCGGACGAGCCGACGCCGCTCGACGAACTCGCCGCGCGCATCGCCGACATCGTGGCAGCCGAGTGCGCTCGCATCGGCGTTCCGCTGCCGGTGGTGGCGTTCGAGCCGGGTCGTGTGATCGTGGGGCCGTCCACGTTCACGCTTTACGAGGTGGGTACGACGAAGGACGTCGAAGTGACGATTGCTGAGCCTGCCGAAGCGCCCGGAACCGCGACCCGTAAGTACGTGAGCGTCGACGGCGGCATGAGCGACAACGCCAGGCCGGCCCTCTACGGTGCCGACTACGCCGTACGCATCGCGAGTCGCGCATCCGACGCCGAAGCGGTGCTCGTGCGCATCGCGGGGAAACATTGCGAGTCCGGCGACATTCTGGTTTACGCCGACTACCTGCCCGGCGATGTGGCACCCGGGGACCTGGTCGCGATACCCGCCACGGGCGCGTACTGCTGGTCGCTGTCGAGCAACTACAACTACTTGGGTCGCCCGCCGGTGGTGGCGGTGCGCGACGGCGTCGCCCGCGTGATAGTGCGCGGCGAGAGTGAAGAAGACCTGCTGGCGCGCGACGCCGGCATTACACGGAGTGGAAAGCACGCATGATCGAGTACAGAAACCTGCGGGTCGCCCTGCTGGGCGCCGGCTCCGTCGGCGCGCAGGTGGCGAGTCTGCTGCTCTCGCAGAAAGACGAGCTCACCGCTCGCGTCGGCGCCGGCCTCGAGCTCATCGGCATCGCCGTGCGCGACGTCGATGCGCCGCGCTCGGTCGAGCTGCCGCAGCACCTCTTCACCACGGATGCCGAGTCCCTGATTCTGGGCGCCGACATCGTGATCGAACTCATCGGCGGCATCGAACCGGCGCGCACACTCGTGTTGCAGGCGCTGAACTCGGGCGCGGATGTCGTCACCGCTAACAAGGCGCTGCTCGCCACCCACGGCCCCGAGCTGTTTCGGGCCGCCGAGCAGGTCGGTGCCCAGCTCGACTATGAGGCCGCCGTCGCCGCCGCGATTCCGATCATCCGGCCGCTGCACGACAGCCTCGCCGGTGACCGCGTGGACCGCATTCTCGGCATCGTCAACGGCACCACGAACTTCATTCTCGATCGCATGGACACGCACGGCGACACGCTCGAATCGGCGCTCGCCACGGCAACCGAACTTGGTTACGCCGAAGCCGACCCGACCGCCGACATCGAAGGCTATGACGCCGCCCAGAAGGCGGCCATTCTGGCCAGCCTGGCCTTCCACACCACCGTGCCGATCGAATCCGTGTACCGCGAGGGCATCACCTCCATCACGAAGGAGCAGGTCGACGCCGCCCGCGCGGGCGGCTACGTGATCAAGCTGCTGGCGATCTGCGAGCGGCTGACGGATGCCACGACCGGCGAGAAGGGCGTCTCGGCACGCGTGTATCCCGCGTTGATCAGCCGGGAGCATCCGCTCGCCTCGGTGCACGGTGCCCACAACGCCGTCTTCGTGCAGGCCGCCGCTGCTGGCGACCTGATGTTCTACGGTGCAGGCGCCGGGGGAGTGCAGACGGCATCCGCGGTGCTCGGCGACCTCGTCTCGGCCGCCCGCCGACACGTCGTCGGCGGCCCGGGCGTCGCCGAATCGACGCACTCGAAACTGCCCGTGCTCGACGTCGGATCCGTCACCACCCGCTACCAGATCTCCCTGCAGGTCGTCGACCAGCCGGGCGTGCTCGCCACCATTGCGCGTCTGCTCAGCGACGGCGGCGTCTCGGTCGAAACCGTGCAGCAGTCGGTCGCGACGGCGCCTGATGAGACGCCGGGTCATACCGTTGCAGCGGACGCCCCGCCCACCGCTACCCTTGTAATCGGAACCCACGCAGCCCCCGAGTCAGCCCTTGCCGCCACGGTGAAGGTTCTCGCGGCGAGCGATGTGGTGAGTTCCGTCGCATCCATACTCCGAGTCGAAGGATCGTAATGCCGTCAAAACCCAACAGTCGTCAGTGGCGCGGAGTGCTGCGCGAGTATGCGGATCGTCTCAACATCTCGGATGCCACGCCCATTGTCACGCTCGGCGAGGGAGGTACCCCGCTGCTGCCCGCGCCCGCGCTGTCGGCACGCACCGGTGCGGATGTCTGGGTCAAGTACGAGGGCATGAACCCGACCGGCTCGTTCAAGGACCGTGGCATGACCATGGCCATTTCCAAGGCGATGGAGGCCGGCGCCAAGGCCGTGATCTGCGCCTCCACCGGCAACACTTCCGCGTCTGCGGCCGCGTATGCCACGCACGCGGGCATTCAGGCAGTTGTGCTGGTGCCCGAGGGCAAGATCGCGATGGGCAAGCTCAGCCAGGCCATCGCCCACGACGCCCAGTTGCTGCAGGTGCAGGGCAACTTCGACGATTGCCTCGAGATCGCCCGCGACCTGGCGAACAACTACCCGGTGCACCTCGTGAACTCGGTGAACCCCGACCGTATCGAGGGCCAGAAGACGGCGGCATTCGAGGTCGTCGAGGTTCTGGGGGATGCGCCCGACTTTCACATCGTTCCCGTCGGAAACGCCGGCAACTACACCGCGTACTCGCGCGGATACGCGGAGGAGCTGGAGCGCGGTGAGACCACGAAGCTGCCGCGCATGTTCGGTTTTCAGGCCGCAGGCAGCGCGCCGATCGTCGTCGGTCACCCGGTGAAGAACCCGGAGACCATCGCCAGCGCCATCCGCATTGGCAACCCCGCGTCGTGGCAGCTCGCGCTCGCCGCCCGCGAACAGACCGACGGATACTTCGGTGCCATCGACGACGCCGCGATCCTCGAGGCGTACCACATTCTTGCCGGTGAGGTCGGAATCTTCGTGGAGCCGGCATCCGCCATCAGCGTCGCCGGTCTGCTCGAGCGCTCGGATGCCGGAGCGATTGCGAAGGGCGCCACCGTTGTGCTCACGGTCACCGGACACGGACTCAAGGATCCGCAGTGGGCGTTGCGTACCGCCGACGGATCCGACGTGAAGCCCACGGTCGTTCCCGTGGACACGGCCACTATCGCGGAGGTGCTCGCCCTGGTGCCGAATGGTTCCGGGAACGCCGCATGAGCCACGCTGCTTCCGCTCCGCGCGGACGGTCGGTGACGGTTCAGGTTCCCGCCACCTCGGCGAACCTCGGCCCGGGCTTCGACACCTTCGGCCTCGCGCTGTCGCTGTATGACGAGCTCACCGTGACGGTTCGCGACGAGCCGGGAGCGCACGTCGAGGTCATCGGCATCGGTGCCGGCGAGGTGCCCACCGACGAGACCAATCTCGTCGTCACGGCCATCGCGCACACCTTCCGTTCGCTCGGTCGAGAGATGCCGGGCATCGATGTGGTTGCCCGCAATGCGATTCCGCACGGGCGCGGCCTCGGGTCATCCGGTGCCGCAATCGTCTCGGGCATCATGGCGGCCAAGGGCCTGCTGAGGGGCATCGTCGACATCGACGCGCTCGGACTGCTCGCCCTCGCCACCGAGATGGAGGGGCATCCCGACAACGTGGCCCCGGCCCTCTTCGGCGGCCTCACCATCGCCTGGGTCACGCCCGAAGGCCCGCAGAGCAAGAAGCTCATGGTGCACCGCGGGGTATCGCCGCTGGTCTTCGTGCCCGAGCACGTCATGTCCACGGCGCTGGCCCGCAGCCTGCAGCCGCTGCAGGTTCCCCACGCGGATGCCGTGTTCAACCTCTCGAGATCGGCGCTGCTCGTTGCAGCACTCACACAGAGCCCTGAGCTGCTGCTCGCGGCCACCGAGGACAAGCTGCACCAGAGCTACCGCGCCTCGGCCATGCCGGAGACGCACCGGCTTGTGACGATGCTGCGAGAGAACGGATTCGCCGCCGTTGTTTCCGGCGCCGGGCCATCCGTTCTGGTGCTCTGCAGCGACCCGGGCCAGCGGCTGGCCGCGGCGGCGCTCGTGGCGTCGAACTCCGAAAGCCGGTGGCAGGCACTGATGCTGGCTGTCGATTTCAAGGGTGCGACGGTCTCGGTCACCGATCTGGCGGCATCCGCGCTCCCCGGTTCCTGAACTCATTGGACGCCCCGTCCCGCTGGTCGAGTAGCCGCTTCGATGCGTCAGCATCGAAGAACAAGAGCGATCGCACGCAGTGCGATACGAACCGGAGGAGGCGTATCGAGACCCCGCGAGCCTCCCTCCATTGTGAGGGGCAAGCTTTGGCCCCTTAAATCTCGGTTTCAGGGGCCAAAACTTGCCCCTCAGCGGCTTCGTGCGTCAGAAGCACCCGCGCCACCGATGGGCATCGACACCCTTGCCGACGGCCAGCGATGGGGGAAAAGTGGAGTCATGAGTGACTCCATGACATCGGGCGAAGAAGAAGTCAAGCGCATCATTTTCAGTGGCACCATCTGGTTCGGCGCATCGATCATCGCGGTCGCCGTGCCTTTTGCAGGGCTCCTGATCTCGGGATGGCGACCGACAGAGCTTCCTGCGGGGCTCGCCGTGCTCTGGTGGATCGGCTGTGCCGTGCTGGCTCTGGGGGTCTTCTGCTTCGCCTGGTCGGGGTGCCCCGTACTCGAGGTCGACGTACCCACCTCCGACCGCAACAAGGTCATCACCATCCGCAGCGCTGTCGTGCTCTTCCTCATCGGATCGGCTGTCGTGTTTCTGGCTGTGCTGCTCGGGCCGGGATCGGTTGGCCGCTGAGCGGAACGTCAGACGCGACGCGCTACCAGGGCAGGCCCCGAAGATCGATGGTTGAGCCTTCGAGATATTCGCTGTCGAACAGCGAGGCCAGCCCGACATCGTCATTCTCGGTCAGCGCGGTGGACCAGACTCGTTCGACGTTCATCGAGCCAACCGTACTGCCAAGGGCTGTGAGACGTGGATACCGGGTTCAACCGGCGAAGGTGCTAGGCTCATAGCGCACCCCGTGGAAACCGCGTAACGAGCGAATCTGGTCCGCGGGTGCATCATCCAAGTAACCATTTGCTGTTGCCCCTGCTCGTGTACCTGCGCTTGTGCGCATTCGTACCGGCTTCGTGTGGATCAGAACGCACGCAAGCAGAAAGCAGTTCACGCGACCAGCGCTCCTGACGCACCCGAATATTTCGGCGCCGGGAGGGAAGGAACCCCTCAATCGTGACCAATGTCAATCTCCACGCCACCGGTGTGGATCCCAGTATCAACCTGACGACCCTGCGCGTGGCCGAGCTTCAGGCTCTTGCCACTCAGGCGGGCATCCCCGGTGCGGCCAAGCTGCGCAAGGGCGAACTCGTCGAGGCGCTCTCCGCCGTTCAGAACCCGTCGATTGCAGCGGACTCTGAGCCCGCAGCCGTCGCCCCCACGGCGGCCGAGCCCACGGTCGCTGCGTCTGCCGAGGCGCCCGTCGCATCCGCTGTTGTCGAGGCCGTCATCGCCGATCAGGCCGACGCTGCCGTCGTTGCCACGGAGCCGGTAACGGCGCCTCGCAAGCGCGCACCGCGGCGTGCCACCAGCGCGGATGCCGTCACGGCCCCCGCCGCGGAGAACGTTCCGGCCGCCTCGCACATCAATGCGGGCAACACCGGCGTGGATCCCATCGCCTCCGACTCCGACGAGCGTGAGCCGCAGGATCGTGGCGCAGCACAGAACCGTGGTCCGAAGCAGAACGGTCGCCAGCGCAACGCTGCACAGTCGAATGCTGCCCAGCAGAACGAGGCACAGTCGAACGAGGCCCAGCAGAATGAGCCCCGCCGGGACGATGAGCCGCAGGCCGATGCTCAGCAGGGCGACGCCTCGCAGAACGACGCCCAGCAGGGCGACGGCCAGCAGGGCGAGAACGGCGAGCAGCCCCGTCAGGGTCGCAACCGCAATCGCAACCGCAACAAATCGAACAACGGCGAGAAGAACGCCGACGGCCAGAACGAGCGCAACCAGAACGAGCGCAGCCAGGGCAACCGCACCGACCGCGAGCAGAACGACCACGACGGTCAGACTGAGCGCACCCCGAACGACCGCAACCAGAAGAACGACCGCGGTCAGGGCAACCAGAACAATCGCAACCAGAACCAGAACCAGAACCAGAACCAGGGCCAGAACGAGCGCGACGCGCAGGCCGACCGCGATGGCGAGCGTGGCGGCCGTGGGCGCTACCGTGACCGCAAGCGTCGCGGCCAGGGCGGCGACGACATCGAGCCCGAGATCACCGACGACGATGTGCTGATTCCCGTCGCGGGCATCCTCGACGTTCTCGACAACTATGCCTTCGTGCGCACCTCCGGCTACCTGCCCGGCGCCAGCGACGTGTACGTCTCGCTCGGCCAGGTGAAGAAGTACAACCTGCGCAAGGGCGACGCCGTCGTCGGCTCCATTCGCCAGCCGCGTGAGGGCGACCAGAACAACAGCCGCCAGAAGTACAACGCGATAGTCAAGGTCGATTCCGTCAACGGCCAGACCGTTGAAGAGGCCGCGGCGCGCGTCGAGTTCGGCAGCCTGACCCCGCTCTACCCGCAGGAGCGTCTGCGCCTCGAGACGGAGCCGGGCAAGCTCACCCAGCGCATCATCGACCTGGTCTCGCCCATCGGCAAGGGCCAGCGTGGCCTCATCGTTGCACCGCCCAAGGCGGGCAAGACCATCGTGATGCAGCAGATCGCCAACGCGATTGCCATCAACAACCCCGAGGTGCACCTCATGGTCGTGCTCGTGGACGAGCGGCCCGAGGAGGTCACCGACATGCAGCGCACGGTCAAGGGAGAGGTCATCGCCTCCACCTTCGACCGCCCCGCCGAAGACCACACCACTGTTGCCGAACTGGCCATCGAGCGCGCCAAGCGCCTGGTCGAGCTGGGCCACGATGTGGTCGTGCTGCTCGACTCCATCACCCGCCTCGGCCGTGCGTACAACCTGGCCGCTCCGGCATCCGGTCGTATTCTCTCCGGCGGTGTCGACGCATCCGCGCTGTACCCGCCGAAGCGGTTCTTCGGTGCCGCGCGCAACATCGAGCACGGCGGCTCTCTCACGATTCTCGCCTCCGCGCTCGTGGAAACCGGTTCCAAGATGGACGAGGTCATCTTCGAGGAGTTCAAGGGCACCGGCAACATGGAGCTGCGCCTCTCGCGCCAGCTGGCCGACAAGCGCATCTTCCCCGCGGTGGATGTGAACGCGTCCGGTACCCGCCGCGAAGAGATGCTGATGGCCGCCGACGAGGTCAAGATCACGTGGAAGCTGCGACGCGCCCTCGCCGGTGTCGACCAGCAGCAGGCGCTCGAGAACGTGCTCGGCAGGCTCAAGGAGACCACCAGCAACGTCGAGTTCCTCATGCAGGTGCAGAAGTCGATGCCCGCGGCGCCCGTCAACGGCCACGGCACGGCTCACACGCACGGTCACGAGAACGACCACCGCTGAAGATCGGCGGGGGAAGAGGCGTAACGCGTGTTTGAATCAGTCAGTGTTCTTCTTGAGGAGCACGAGGAACTGCAGACGCAGCTCTCCGACCCTGCCGTGCACGCGGATGCCGCGCGCGCCAAGAAGATCAACCGACGCTACGCCGAGCTCAGCCAGATCAAGGCCGCCTATGAGCACTGGCAGGCGCTCGGCGACGACCTGAGCGCCGCGCGGGAGCTGGCCAAGGAGGACGACGCGTTCGCCGAGGAGGTTCCGGCGATCCAGGAATCGCTCGCCACCGCGCAGGAGAAGCTGCGTCGGCTGCTGATTCCGCGGGACCCGGATGACGGCCGTGACGTGATCATGGAGATCAAGGGCGGCGAGGGCGGCGCGGAGAGCGCGCTGTTCGCGGCCGACCTGCTGCGCATGTACCTGCACTACGCCGAGTCCAAGGGCTGGAAGACGGAGTTGCTCGAGCGCACCGAGAGTGATCTGGGCGGCTACAAAGACGTGCAGGTGGCCATCAAGTCGAACGCCACGGACCCCTCGCAGGGCGTCTGGGCGCACCTCAAGTACGAGGGCGGCGTGCACCGCGTTCAGCGCGTGCCCGCCACCGAGTCGCAGGGTCGCATCCACACCTCGACGACGGGCGTGCTCGTCTTTCCCGAGGTGGATGCGCCCGAGGAGGTCGAGATCAACCAGAACGACCTCAAGATCGACGTCTACCGCTCCAGCGGCCCCGGCGGGCAGTCGGTGAACACCACGGACTCCGCGGTGCGCATCACCCACCTGCCGACGGGCATCGTCGTGGCCATGCAGAACGAGAAGAGCCAACTGCAGAACCGCGAGGCGGGCATGCGCGTGCTGCGCGCCCGCATCCTGGCCCGTCAGCAGGAGGAGCAGGCGGCGCTCGACAGTGCGGCGCGCAAGACGCAGATTCGCACCATGGATCGCTCCGAGCGCATCCGCACGTATAACTTTCCCGAGAACCGCATCGCCGATCACCGCACCGGCTACAAGGCATACAACCTGGATGCCGTCATGAACGGCGCGCTCGAGCCTCTCGTGGAATCGTGCATCCATTTCGACGAAGAGGCGCGCCTGGCCGACATCGGCGACCACGACGCCTGAGCCCCTCAGCCGGCGCGGTTCTCCAGCGCCTCGAGTAGCGACTCCTGCAGGTAGCCGAACCACAGGTACAACTCCTGCAGCGGGATCGCCTCGAGATCCCTGTTGCCCTCGTCTCCGTCGCGCTCGATGCCGAGCCTGGCCGCGAGCGTGAGCCGCAGGTCGGTCAGCGTGCGCAGCCACGACTGGGCCGCCGCGTCGTCGAGCGGCGTCTCGGGCGGCGCGGAGGCATTCGAGCTCTCGAGCGAGGCGATCACGGCGTGAGCGTTGGCGATCTTCGCCGCGGTGATGCCCTCGGCGGTGAACCTGCGAAACTCGGCGGATGCCTCCGGATCGTCGGGGTAGGCATCCGGCAACAGCCGCAGCAGCGCAGGGTCCTCGGACTGCGCCGTGGCCGACTCGCTCGCGCCCTCGAGCAGGACAATGAGCTGGCCGGCGAGGCTCGCCAGGAGATTGCGCTCGGTCTCGGCGAAGTGCGCCTGAAGCTCGCCGTCGCGTCGCCGTTGAAAGCCGCTCATGTGTCGGCCTTCGTCAGCGTGGCCCACAGCCCGTAGCCGTGCATGGCCTCGACGTGCCGTTCCATCTCTTCACGGTTTCCCGTGGCAACGACGGCGCGCCCCTCGGTGTGCACAAGGAGCATGCGCCGCTCGGCCTCCGCGGCCGACATGCCGAAGTACGTGCGGAACACATAGGAGACGTACGACATCAGGTTCACGGGGTCGTTCCACACGATGGTCACCCACGGCACGCCGAAGGCGTTCGCCAGCTGCGTGCCAACATCCTCATGGGTGTCGGGTTCGGGGTTGCGCACGATCGGGCTCACCCCTCAACCCTCCCACGTCTGCTCGGTTGGCAGACACGCCTCAGATATAGATGGCCGGGTCGAGCCACGCCTCGGCATCCGTATCGGCGGCGCCCACGGCAGCAGAACCCGTCGCGCCCTTACGCGGCCGGGCCACGCCAGGAATTCCCACGATCACGGATGCCGGCCCGGCGGAATGCACGACCACCGCGTTGGCCCCCACCACGCTGCCCGCGCCGATGGTGATGTCACCGAGTATCTGGGCGCCGGCCCCCACCACGACGCCGTCGCCGATGGTCGGATGCCGCTTGCCGCGGCCCCCGCTCTTTCCACCGAGCGTCACGCCGTGGTAGAGCATCACGTCGTCGCCGACGATGGCCGTCTCGCCGATCACCACACCCATGCCGTGATCGATGAAGAATCGCCGGCCGATGCGCGCCCCGGGATGGATCTCCACGCCCGTCGCCGCTCGCGCGGCCTGCGAGAGCAGCCGGGCGGCCAGCTTGAGCCCCGGTGCGCGCCACCAGCGGTGCGCGACGCGGTACGCCCAAATCGCGTGCAACCCGGAGTAGCCGAGCAGCACCTCAGCGCTGCTGCGCACGGCCGGATCGCGGCGCCTCGCATTCGCGAGGTCCTCGCGCAGCCGAGCGATGACACTCACGATTTGCTAATCCTGCAGGTCTTCGTAGAGGGCAGTCGAGATGTACCGCTCGCCGAAGTCGGGCAGTATCACCACGATGGTCTTGCCCGCGCTTTCCGGGCGTCGGGCGACCTCGAGCGCGGCCGAGACGGCGGCGCCGCCGGAGATGCCCGCCAGGATGCCCTCCTGGGCGGCCAGCGCGCGTGCGGTGGCGAGGGCATCCGCCAGCGTCACATCGGCGACCTCGTCGTATACCTTCGTATCGAGCACGTCGGGCACGAAGTTGGCGCCGAGGCCCTGGATCTTGTGCGGGCCGGGCTCGCCGCCGCTCAGAATGGGGGAGTCCGACGGCTCGACCGCCACGATGCGCAGCTCGGGGTTGCGCTCCTTGAGCAGCTGGCCGGCACCCGTGATGGTGCCGCCCGTGCCCACGCCCGCAACGAAGACGTCGACGTTACCGTCGGTGTCCGCCCAGATTTCCTCGCCGGTGGTCGCGCGGTGAATATCGGGGTTGGCCGGGTTGGCGAACTGTTTGGCCCACACGGCATTCGGCGTGCTCTCGACGATCTCTTTGACCTTCTCGATGGCGCCGCTCATCCCAATGGCGCCGGGCACGAGCACCAATTCGGCGCCATATGCCCGGAGCAGTATGCGTCGCTCCTTGCTGGCCGTCTCGGGCATGACCAGAATCACCTTGTAGCCCCGTGCGGCGCCCACGAGCGCGAGAGCGATGCCGGTGTTGCCGCTGGTTCCCTCCACGATGGTGCCGCCGGGCTTCAGTGCACCGGCGGCCTCTGCCGCGTCGACTATCGCGACGCCGATGCGGTCCTTCACGCTGCCGGCGGGGTTGTAGAACTCGAGTTTCGCCAGAACGGTGGCGTCGGTGTCGCTGGCCAGCCGATTGAGCCGCACAAGCGGCGTGCGGCCAACGGCCTCGGTGATGTCGGAGTAGATGTGTGCGCTCATGGGCTTCAGCCTATTCTTATTACTTCATGACTCCTGAAGAATTACGGCCATGGCCCACTCCGGTAACCGTGCGCGCGCTGCGCGATCAGATCATCGGCACCCTCGAGGGCGCGGGCATCGACGGTGCCGATGTCGACGCCGAACTGCTCATCGGCCACGTTCTGGGCGTCAGCCGCGGCCGGGTGCAGTCCCTTGTCGTGACGGATGCCGCACTCACGACTGAGCAGTCCGCATCCGTCACCGAGCTGGTCACCCGCCGAGCCGCTCGCGAGCCGTTGCAGCACATCACCGGCCGTGCGCCTTTTCGGCAGCTCGAACTCGCCGTCGGCCCGGGGGTCTTCGTGCCGCGACCCGAGACGGAGCAGGTGGCGCAATTCGCCATCGACGCCCTGTGGCAGGCGGTTGCGGCGCCGGGAACGGACGGACCACTCGGCGTCGACCTGGGCACAGGAAGCGGCGCCATCGCGTTGGCCATGGCCACCGAGGTGCCGCACGCCACCATCGTCGCCGTGGAGAACTCGTCCGAGGCCTACCCGTGGACCGAGCGCAACTTTGCCGAGGTGGCCGCCCCGAACGCCCGGCTCGTCTTCGCTGATCTTGCGGATGCCCTCGGCGAGCTCGACGGGAGCGTCGACGTGGTCATCTCCAACCCGCCATACATTCCGGCGGCCGCCATACCTCGCGACCCCGAGGTGCGGCTCTTCGACCCGGCGCACGCGCTGTACGGGGGAGAGGACGGCCTCGAGGTGGTGCGTGCGGTCTCGCGCACGGCGATGCGGCTGCTGCACCCGGGCGGCGTGCTCGTGCTCGAGCACGGCGAGCTGCAGGGCGCCGAGATTCGCGCGCTGCTCACCGCCGACGGATGGCGCGCCGCCGCCACGCACCCCGACTACACGACGCGCGACAGGGCCACGACGGCCCTGCGCTGAGCACTTCCGTTCAACCAGCCTTGGCGGCGCGCTCGCGGGCCCTGCCCACGGCCTCTTTCTCGCGCTTGAGCGCCTCGCGCAACTTCACCTCGACCTCGCGCCTGGCCTTTGCGGCCTCGCGCACACCCTTGTCGCGTGTCACATCCGGCCCGCTTGGCGCGGTCGCCTCCTTCGCGGGTGCCTCTGTCGCTGCGCCGCCGGCCGTCGCATCGATGTGCGCCTGGATCCCATCGAGAATGCGTTCGATGCCGAACGCGAAGTCATCGAATCGCTCGGTGCCGGCCGTCTCGTCATCCGCATATTCACCGGATTGCACAAGCGGGTAGAGGTGCGGAAAGCGTGCAGCAGTCACGAGCTCCTTCAGAGCCTCCGCGGCCACACCGCCGGGCGCGCTGCCCTGTCGTACCGCGCGGTCAATATCTCGTTCGAAGCCGCCGAAGACGCGGGTATAACTGCTGAGCAGAAGCAGCGCTGACATCTTCTCCTGGCCGGTGAGCGGCACAGACTGCATGATGCGCAGCCCCCAGTCGATCAGCAGCAGATTGTTCGGTGTCATGGGAACGCTGGAGACCGGAACGTCGCCGAACCACGGATGATCTCGGTAGACGCCCATGGTGAGCCGCACCCACTCGCGCAACCCCTCGCGCCATGGCGGCGAATCCGTCGCGGGCGGAATCGCCACGGCACAGGCCGTGTCCTGCATGAGCAACAGCAGGTCGTCCTTGCTCGTCACGTAGCGATACAACGACATGGTCGTGAAGCCGAGGGATGTCGCCACCCGGCTCATCGACACCCCGGCCAGGCCCTCGGTGTCGGCGATCTCGATCGCGGCATCCACAATGCGCTCGATGCTGAGTTCGCGCTTGGGCCCGCGCTGCGGCATCTCCGCGACGCCCCAGGTGAGTGCGACGGCGTGGGGCAGGCCGCCTTCGAGTGCGTCGGCCATGGTTTCCCCTTTTCCCGCGATTGTTTCGCCCCCATCCTATGAGGGGGCCACGAAAGGGACGGCGCGACACTTTCGCGTCGCGTCCGTCCCTCTCCCGTGCGGTCAGTGCGCCGTGCGACGCCGATACAGAGCGACGGATGCGACGTAGCCGACCACGAGAATCCCCACCAGCCAGGCGAGCGCCGGCCAGAGCTGTGCTCCGGGATCGGTGCCGTTCAGTAGCGCGCGCAGGGTCTCGATGATGGGCGTGTACGGCTGGTACTTCGCGAAGCCGCCGAGCCAGTCGGGCATGGTGTCGGTGGCGACGAAACCGCTGGAAATATAGGGCAGGAACAGGAACACGAAGTTGATGCTGCCCGCCGCATCCACGCTGAGCACGAGGCCTGCCGCGCAACTCAGCCAGGTGAAGGCCAGAATGACGAGCACAAGGAAGGCGGCGGCACCGATCCAGCCGGCCAGCTCGGCGTGTGGCCGAAAACCGAGGGCGAGCGCCACCGCCGTGACGAGAGCGCTCGCCACGAGGTTGCGCACGACGCTCGACACCACGTGCCCGACGAGCACGGAAGGCCCGAAGATCGGCAGCGTCTTGAACCGGTTGATGGTGCCGCTCTTCATGTCCTGCGCCACCGCGATGGCGGTGGATGCCGAGCCGAATCCGGCGCAGAGAATCAGTGTTCCCGGAACCACATAGTTGATGTAGCCGCCGTCCTGCTGAATGGCCCCGCCGAAGACCACGACGAAAACGAGCATGATCGAGACCGGAATCACCAGGGCGGTGACTATCGCGTCCACGCTGCGCAGGGTGCGCCGCAGTTCGCGGGCCGCCATGGCGCCGACATCGGTGAAGGCGGTGGAGAAGCCGATGCCTGTGCCGGCGCTGCCGGTGCTGGTGGTGGGTGTGCTCACTGCGGTCATGCTGCGACCTCCTCGGTCTCGGCGGACTGCCCTGCAGCCGCGGTATCGGTGGATGCCGCGTGCCCGGTGAGCGCCAGGAAGACGTCATCGAGACTCGGCTTGATGATGGTGATGTTGGCGATGGTCAGTCCGCGTTCACCGGCATGGGCCAGCACGCTGCCGATGGTCTCCACCGGGTTGGTCGTCGGCACACGCAGGCTGAGGGTCTCGGGGTCGGCGTGAGCACCGACGATGGTCAGCGCGCTTGCCGCGGCGAAGCTCGCGGCGTCGTCGAAGGCGAACTCGACGTGCTCGCCGCTGAGTCGCGACTTCAATTCGTCGGCAGTGCCCTCGGCGATCACACGACCACCGTCGAGTACCGCGATGCGGTCCGCGAGCTGGTCTGCCTCCTCCAGGTACTGGGTCGTGAGAAAGATCGTCGTTCCTTCGGCGGCGAGCTCGCGCACGATCTCCCACATCTGCGCGCGGCTGCGCGGGTCGAGTCCGGTGGTCGGCTCGTCGAGAAAGACGACAGACGGGCTCGCGACGAGACTGATGGCCAGGTCAAGGCGTCGTCGCATCCCTCCCGAATATGTGCTCACCAGGCGCTTGGCGGCGTGCACGAGCTCGAATTGCGCGAGCAGCCGGGCGGTGCGCGCCTTGGCCGCGCGGCCACCGAGATGAGCCAGGGTGCACATCATGCGCAGGTTTTCCTCGCCGGTCTGGAACTCGTCTACCGAGGCATATTGGCCGGTCAGGCTTATCGCGCTGCGTACCATCGCGGAGCGTCGGGCCAGTTCGTGGCCCGCGATTCGTGCGGTTCCGGCATCCGGCTTGATCAGGGTGGTGAGAATGTTCACGGTCGTGGTCTTGCCGGCGCCATTCGGGCCCAGCATGGCGAAGATCTCGCCTCGGTTCACGCGAATATCGACTCCGTCCAGCACGGCGTGGCCGCCGTAGGACTTGCGAAGACCGGTGGCGACGATCATGGCGTCGGATGTCATGGCTCTCCCTTTCTGTTGTGTGCGTCATATACAGTGTGCTCCGTACGCAGTATACGATACACACAGTATATGCGATACGCAATAGCCGAACCGGCGACGAAGCGAATCGATTAAGCTCGCAGATGCGGCGGCGTACTCACGCTGCCGCTTCGAAAGTACGGCGTCAGGGGCGAACATCATCGTGAGTGACAACAGCAGGCTGCCGGCGACGACACCTGAACCGGGAAGCCTCGTGCTCGTGCGGCACGGCGAAACCGAATGGAGTCGCGATAACCGGCACACCGGCGTCACGGATATCGACCTCACCCCGGCAGGCGAGGAGCAGGCCAGGCGGGCGGGCGCCGCACTGGCCGGCCGCAGCTTCGGCGTCGTGCTCACCAGCCCGCGCCGACGCGCCGTCCGCACCGCCGAGCTGGCCGGATTCGCTGGTGCCGAGACCGATGCGAACCTCGTCGAGTGGGATTACGGCGTGTACGAGGGGCGCAGCACCGGCGAGATCCAGGCAGATCTTGGAGCGGATTGGACCGTCTGGAAGAGCGGAACGAGTACATACCCCGCTGCGGGGGAGACGGTCGAGCATGTCGGCGCGAGAGTCGACGCGGTCATTGATCGTCTCGCGCCGGTGCTGGCGGCGGGCGAGGATGCCCTGCTGTTCGCCCATGCTCACGTGCTGCGCATTCTGGCGGCGCGCTGGCTGGGGTTGCCGGCAGCCGACGGCGCGCTGCTGACGCTCAGTACCGCCGCGCTCAGCGAGCTCGGCTTCGAACACGGGCTGCGCGTTATGGAGCGCTGGAACGCCCAACCCTGAACGGCGGCGAAAACTCACCCCGGGCGCGCCGCAGTCTCACAGTTGACAGGATCGGCCCGGGTTCACCAACTATCATTAGGCCCGACATGGCTCCCATCTACGACTGTTCCCTCGAGGCAGATCTCCTGACCGGTATGAGGCTCGCGCGCACCGCAATCGGTCGCGGCGAGCTCGTCGTGATCCCCACCGACACCGTCTACGGTGTGGCCGCTGACGCATTCAGCCCGCAGGCCGTGCAGAGGCTGCTCGATGCAAAGGGTCGTGGTCGCCAGTCGCCGCCGCCCGTACTCATCCCTGGCCTGCCGACGCTCGACGCGCTCGCCGCGAGCGTTCCGGATGTCGTGAGAGACCTCGTCGCCGAGTTCTGGCCCGGGGGGCTCACTATCGTGCTTCCCGCACAGCCATCGCTGTCATGGGACCTGGGGGAGACCAGGGGAACGGTGGCATTGCGTATGCCGGCAGACAAGCTGGCGCTCGAGCTGCTGGCCGAGACGGGGCCGCTGGCCGTCTCATCCGCGAATCTGACCGGCCAGCCTGCCGCCATCGATGCCGCCGGCGCCGAGGCCATGCTCGGTGACGCGGTCGAGGTCTACCTGCAGGGCACCGTTCCGGCCGAAGTCGACCCGGATGCCGTCATCGGCCTGTCGTCCACGATCGTGGACGCGACGGCGTTCGCAGCGGGCGAGGGCCCCCTGCGCATTCTGCGTCACGGCACGATCTCGGCCGAGCGAATCCGCGCTGTCGTCGGCGACGCCCTTGAGCGCGACGACGACCAGGGCGCTGCCGGCGACGACACCGACAACGATCAGGGCACCGGCGATCAAGACACCGACGGCGAGGACGCGGTGCGAGAAGACCCGGTCACCTCGTGATCCTTCTCCTGGTTCTCGCACTCCTCACGGGCGTCATCACCTTCGGCCTGTCGATAGTGGTGTACCGGGTGAGCCTCAAGTACAAGCTGTACCCGAAGATCCGGGCCCGTGACATGCACACGCTGCCGACCCCGCGGCTCGGCGGCATTGCGATGTTCGTGGGCATTCTCTGCGCGTTCGGGGTGGCCTTCGCCATCGCGTCGCAGTTTCCGACCCTCAACGTGGTCTTCGCCGATCCGTCGCCCGTGTTCGCCATTCTCGGCGCCGCACTGCTCATCGTGGTCATCGGTGTGGCCGACGACATCTGGGATCTCGACTGGGTGACCAAGCTCGCCGGACAGTTCGTGGCGGCGGGACTCGTTGCCTGGCTCGGTGTGCAGATCTACTCGTTGCCCATCGGCGGGCAACGCACCGTCGGATCCTCGTGGATGAGCCTGGCGATGACCGTCTTCGCCATTGTCTTCGTGATGAATGCCATCAACTTCATCGATGGCCTCGACGGCCTGGTCGCCGGCGTGAGCCTCATCGCAAACGGCGTCTTCCTCGTCTATACCTACCTGCTCAACCGCGAGACCAGCCCGAGCAACTACTTCAGCCTCGCCTCGGTCATTGCGGCGATTCTCGTGGGTGCCTGCGCGGGATTCCTGCCACTGAACTGGCATCCGGCGAAGCTATTCATGGGCGATGCCGGGGCATACCTGATAGGTCTGCTGATGGCGACATCCGCCATCTCGGTGACAGGCAACATCGACCCATCGGCGTTCTCCGAGGTCGGTCGCTCGCAGCTGGTTCCCGCTTTCATCCCGATCATCCTGCCGCTGGCGGTGCTGATCGTGCCGATCCTGGACTTCGCGCTCGCGGTGTTCCGGCGATTGCGGGCGGGAAAATCGCCGTTCAGTGCCGACCGCAAGCATTTGCACCACCGGCTTGTCGACATGGGGCACACGCGCCTGCACGCCGTGTTGATCTTCTACGGCTGGACGGCCGTGCTTTCAATCGGCTGCCTGCTGTTCTTCTTTCCCCCGTACTGGATGGCCATCGCCTTCATGGCGGTCGGCCTCGTGATCTGTGCGGTCATTACTTTCGCTCCACTGAGCCGCCGCAAGGCTGAGCAGATACGAGCCGAGCGCGCCCCGCTTGACACCCTCGAGACAGCCGCCTTCGCCCATCTCGATGCACTCGAGAAGGCCCCCGAGCCCGCCGTCGCAACGACTGCGCCGCAGACGGATGCCGCGGCATCCGCCCACAAGGAGACCTCATGACCCAGCCCCCACCGTCACCCGCACCAGACGCCGGGCCACCGACCACGCCTGCGGCCCCCACCAGGATTGTTCCGGCCTCCAACGCGGTGCTGGCCCGTGTGCTGCGGTACGGAGCGCTGCTCGCGCTGGGCATCGCCGTTGTCGGCGCCGTTCTCGGCTACATCTTCGTCGGCTGGACGGGAGTCGCCGGTGCGCTCGTGGGCACGGCGATGGCCGTCGTCTTTCTCGGCATCACGGCGATCAGCATCCTGATAGCCAATCGGTTCATGGGATCCGAGATGTTCTTCGGGGCCTTCTTTGGCATTGTGCTCGGCTCCTGGATGGTGAAATTCGTCGCATTCTTCGTGCTGCTCGTGAGCCTGAAGGGGCAGCCCTGGCTGAATCCCACCGTGACTTTCATCTGCCTCGTGGCGGGGGTGATCGGCTCGCTTGCCGTCGACCTGATCGTCATCATGCGCAGTCGACTTCCGTATGCCAGTGACGCGCGGTTGCCGGGCGACGAGAAGCGCGGCTGAAGCACTTCGATTCGTTCTCGGCCCGAAATTCTTGTAGAGTAAACGGAGTTTCCCCACCACGTTCCATGTCACAAATGGATGCTCGCGGTGTCACAATACTCATCGTCGCTTTGAGCTTTAGCTCGACGCCCTGAAACAGGAGATAGCGCTGTTAGCTAACGCTGTGAACCTGCTGGTCCAGACCGCGAATGACGTTCCGCCCTTCGTCGGTCCCTCGATCAATGAGTTCTTCCCGCCTGCCATCTTCTTCGAGGGCACCGCCTTCGAGATCAACCGCATCATGATCATCCGCTTCCTTGCGGTTGCCCTGATCCTTGTCGTGTTCTGGCTCGGTACGCGGCGCATGAAGGTTGTTCCGACCCGTGGCCAGAGCATCGTCGAGATGGGTCTCGACTTCGTTCGTGTGAACATCGTGGAAGACCTGCTCGGTCGCAAAGACGGCCGTCGCTTCCTGCCCCTGATCACGACGGTGTTCTTCATGGTCGTGGCCATGAACGTGACCGGCGTCATTCCCCTGCTCAACATCGCGGGAACATCCGTCATCGGTGTGCCGCTGCTGCTGGCCGTCGTGGCATACATCGCATTCATCTACGCGGGCGTCAAGAAGTCCCCGGGCAACTTTTTCAGGAACGCGCTGTTCCCGCCCGGGGTTCCCAAGGGGCTCTACGTTCTGATCACCCCGATCGAGTTCGTCTCCACCTTCCTGGTGCGGCCGTTCACCCTCACGCTTCGTCTCGTGATGAACATGATCGTCGGGCACCTGCTGCTCGTGCTGTTCTTCACCGGCACCCAGTGGTTCCTCTTCGAGGCACCCGGTCTGTTCAAGCTGTTCGGCGCCGGAACGCTGGTCTTCGGCTTCGCCTTCACGGTGTTCGAGCTGCTGATCATCGTTCTGCAGGCCTACATCTTTGCGATACTCACCACCGTCTACATCCAGCTCGCGCTGGCTGAAGAGCACTAACGAAGAATTCGGCAACCGCCGCATTCATCACTACGGAAGGAAAATCACGTGGACGTCCCAACCATTCTCGCTGCGGCCAACACCGTCAGCGGAAACGTCGGAACCATCGGATTCGGTCTCTCGGCCATCGGCGCCGGTGTCGGCATCGGCCTCGTTGTCGGCAAGACCATTGAGGGCGTTGCTCGCCAGCCTGAGCTCGCCGGTCGCCTGCAGGTTCTGATGTACATCGGTATCGCATTCACCGAGGCGCTCGCGTTCATCGGTATCGCTACCTACTTCTTCATGCCGTAAAGCCGCGCACCCTTTTATCGACATTCTTAGAGGAGACATGATGTTTCACGCGCTACTGAAGACAGCGGAGGCAACGCACAATCCGCTGATCCCGGAGCCCGCTGACCTCATCTGGGCGACGCTGTGCTTTCTCGTCATCCTGTTCTTCTTCTGGAAGATCGCGCTGCCGAAGTTCATCACGCTGCTCGACGAGCGCTCGGCGGCCATCGAAGGCAATATCGCGAAGGCTGACGAGGCCCAGCAGAAGGCCGAGTCCGTGCTCGAGGAGTACACCGCTCAGCTTGCCGAGGCGCGGGTCGAGGCCGGTCAGATTCGTGAGCAGGCCCGTGAAGACGGCAAGAAGATTCTCGCCGAGCTCAAGGAGCAGGCGACCGCAGAGGCCGCCCGCGTGACGGCGAACGCCCAGGCCCAGATCGAGGCAGAGCGTCAGGCCGCAGTGGTCTCGCTGCGCAGCGAGGTGGGTTCGCTCGCGCTTGACCTGGCATCCGGTGTCATCGGCGAAAGCCTGAACGACGACTCGAAGGCATCGGGCATTGTTGACCGGTTCCTCGCCGAGATCGAGGCCGACGAGGCACGCAAGGCGGGCTCGAATAAGGCTGGGTCGAGTAACTAATGGGCAGCGCCACCAGAGAAGCACTGGCCGGCTCGAAGGCGGCTCTGGCCGCACTGGGCACCACGGCCGATCTGGCGACGGCAGAAGATCTGTTTGCGGCCGCTCGGGCCATCGGCGACTCTGCGCAGTTGCGTGCGGTGATCAGTGACCCGTCGGCGGATGCGGCGGGCAAGTCCGCGCTTATCTCGCGTATCTTCGCGTCGCAGCTCTCCAAGCCTGCCGTCTCACTGCTGGAAACCGTGGCAGCACAGCGCTGGTCGAACCAGGACGATGTGCTTGCCGGCATCGAGGAGTTGGGTATTCGTGCGGTTGCCGCCTCGGCCCGCAAAGACACCTCGATCGAGTCGGAGTTGTTCGCGTTCGGTGCGGCAGTAACCTCCAATGCTGAGCTTGAGCTCGCACTGGGCAGCAAGCTGGGCGATCCCTCGGCCAAGACGGCGGTGCTGGAGAAGCTATTGTCGGGCAAGGCAGCCGATGGCACGCTGGCGATCGTGCGACAGCTCGTGTCGCAGCCGCGGGGACGGCGCCTGCGCGTCGCTCTTCAGCGTTCGGCGGCCATCGTGGCGGACCAGGCCGGTCAAGCCATCGCCACCGTCACCTCTGCGACGGCCATCGCGCCCGCTCAGCTCGAGCGACTCGCATCTGGACTGTCGAAGCGATACGGGGCGAATCTCACCGTCAACCAGGTCATCGACCCTGCGGTCATCGGCGGGCTGCGCGTGCAGATCGGCGACGACGTGATCGACGGCACCATCGCCTCGCGCCTCGGCGACGTCAAACTCAAACTTGCGGGCTGACCTGCCCAAGGTCATTCCGGTATTTACACACGCATGCGGGACACGGTCCCAAATAAGAAGAGGAACGAAAGATGGCAGAACTAACGATCAGCCCCGATGAGATCCGCGACGCTCTCAAGGACTTCGTGGGCTCGTACGAGCCGGACAAGGCGGCGGCCACCGAGGTCGGCCACGTCATCGACGCCTCTGACGGCATCGCGCACGTCGAGGGCCTGCCCGGCGTCATGGCCAACGAGCTCATTCGTTTCTCCGACGGCACCCTGGGCCTGGCCCAGAACCTCGACGAGAACGAGATCGGCGTCATCGTGCTCGGTGAGTTCGCGGGCATCGTCGAGGGCATGGAGGTCACCCGCACGGGTGAGGTGCTCTCCGTCGCCGTCGGCGACGGCTACCTCGGCCGTGTCGTCGACCCGCTGGGTGCACCGATCGATGGCCTCGGCGAAATCGCCACGGATGCGCGTCGTGCCCTTGAACTGCAGGCGCCCGGCGTCATGCAGCGCAAGAGCGTGCACGAGCCGCTGCAGACCGGCATCAAGGCCATCGACGCCATGATCCCCGTCGGCCGCGGACAGCGCCAGTTGATCATCGGCGACCGCCAGACCGGCAAGACCGCCATCGCCATCGACACGATCATCAACCAGAAGGCCAACTGGGAGTCCGGCGACACGAACAAGCAGGTGCGCTGCATCTACGTGGCCATCGGCCAGAAGGGTTCGACGATCGCCGGCATCAAGGGTGCGCTCGAAGATGCCGGTGCGATGGAGTACACCACCATCGTCGCCGCCCCCGCGTCAGACCCCGCCGGCTTCAAGTACCTCGCCCCGTACACCGGCTCGGCCATCGGCCAGCACTGGATGTACAGCGGCAAGCACGTTCTCATCATCTTCGATGACCTGTCGAAGCAGGCCGAGGCCTACCGCGCCGTATCGCTGCTGCTGCGTCGCCCGCCGGGCCGCGAGGCTTACCCCGGTGACGTCTTCTATCTGCACTCCCGTCTGCTCGAGCGTTGTGCCAAGCTCTCCGACGAGCTCGGTGCCGGCTCCATGACGGGTCTGCCCATCATCGAGACCAAGGCCAACGACGTCTCCGCGTACATTCCGACCAACGTGATCTCGATCACCGACGGCCAGATCTTCCTGCAGTCCGACCTGTTCAACGCCAACCAGCGCCCCGCTGTCGACGTCGGCATCTCGGTCTCTCGTGTTGGTGGCGATGCGCAGGTCAAGAGCATCAAGAAGGTCTCGGGAACGCTCAAGCTCGAGCTCGCCCAGTACCGTGCGCTCGAGGCATTCGCGATGTTCGCCTCCGACCTGGATGCGGCCAGCCGCCGCCAGCTCGACCGCGGCGCCCGGCTCACGGAGTTGCTCAAGCAGCCGCAGTACTCACCGTTCCCCGTCGAGGAGCAGGTCGTCTCGATCTGGGCCGGCACCAATGGCAAGCTCGACGAGGTTCCCGTCGAAGACATCCTGCGCTTCGAGAGTGAGTTGCTCGATCACCTGCGGCGCAACACTCAGGTGCTCGACACATTGCGCGAGACCAACGCGCTCAGCGACGAGACGGTCGAGACGCTGGGCACCGAGATCGACAAGTTCAAGCTCGAGTTCCAGACGGGCGAGGGCAAGCCGCTCGCCTCGGCCGGCAAGGAAGAGTTCGATGCGATCGACGAGGAAGACGTCAACCAGGAGAAGATCGTGAAGGGCCGCCGCTAGGCCCTTCGACAGGCTCAGGGACCGAATAACAAACTACTAAGGACAACGGGAGAGACATGGGAGCGCAACTTCGGGTCTACCGGCAGAAGATCAGGTCTGCCCAGACGACCAAGAAGATCACTCGGGCCATGGAGCTCATCTCGGCCTCGCGCATTCAGAAGGCGCAGGCTCGGGTTGCGGCATCCACCCCGTATGCGCGCGCCATCACTCGTGCCGTGTCGGCCGTCGCCACGTATTCGAACGTCGAGCACGTGCTCACGACCGAGCCGGAAAAGATCGAGCGCGCGGCGATAGTCATCTTCGGTTCCGACCGCGGTCTGGCTGGCGCCTTCAACTCCAACGTGCTGAAGGAATCCGAGAAGTTGGCTGAGCTTCTGCGCAGCCAGGGCAAAGAGGTCATCTACTTTCTCGTGGGGCGCAAGCCGGCCGGGTACTTCACCTTCCGTCAGCGTGCCTCCGAGCGCACGTGGATCGGTGGAACGGACGCACCGCAGTTCGACACGGCCCAGGAGATCGGCGAGGCGCTGCTCGCAACGTTCCTGCGCGAGGCATCCGATGGCGGCGTCGACGAAATTCACGTCATCTACAACCGTTTCGTGAGCATGCTGACGCAGCTTCCCGAGGTCGTTCGGCTGCTGCCACTCGAGGTCGTCGAGGGCATGGAAGAGCCCGCTCAAAGCGATGTGTTGCCATTGTACGAATTCGAACCGGATGCCGAGACGGTGCTCGACGCGCTGCTTCCGGTGTACATCGAGAGCCGCATCTTCAATGCGATGCTGCAGTCGGCGGCATCCAAGCATGCGGCGACCCAGAAGGCGATGAAGTCGGCCAGCGACAACGCCGACAAGCTCATCACCAGCTACACCCGGCTCGCGAACAACGCTCGCCAGTCCGAGATCACCCAGCAGATTTCCGAGATCGTTGGTGGGGCCGATGCACTGGCCTCATCGAAGTAATACCTTTGGCGTAGAGAGAAGAGAAGAGCAATGACACCGACCGCACCCGCCGAAACACAGGCTGCGACCGAGTCCGACGCCGCTGCAGTGGGCCGCATCGCTCGCGTCACGGGCCCCGTCGTCGACATCGAGTTTCCGCATGACTCCATCCCTGGCATCTACAACGCGCTGAAGACCACGGTCACCATCGGCGAGGACTCCCAGGAGATCACGCTCGAGGTTGCCCAGCACCTCGGTGACGATGTTGTGCGCGCCATCGCGCTGAAGCCGACCGACGGTCTCGTTCGCGGTCAGGAGGTGCGGGACACCGGCGCCCCGATCTCGGTGCCCGTCGGCGATGTCACTCTCGGTCACGTCTTCAACGTGATCGGTGACGTGCTCGACACCGAACCGGGAGAGAAGCTCGAGATCACCGAGCGCTGGCCCATCCACCGCAAGGCACCCGCATTCGACCAGCTCGAGTCGAAGACGAATATGTTCGAGACCGGCATCAAGGTCATCGACCTGCTCACCCCGTATGTGCAGGGTGGCAAGATCGGACTGTTCGGTGGCGCCGGTGTCGGCAAGACGGTGCTCATCCAGGAGATGATCCAGCGGGTCGCCCAGAACCACGGTGGTGTTTCGGTGTTCGCCGGTGTCGGCGAGCGTACCCGCGAGGGCAACGACCTCATCCACGAGATGGAGGAGGCGGGCGTCTTCGACAAGACAGCGCTTGTCTTCGGCCAGATGGACGAGCCGCCGGGCACGCGTCTGCGCGTGGCGCTCTCTGCGCTGACCATGGCGGAGTACTTCCGCGATGTGCAGAAGCAGGACGTGCTGCTCTTCATCGACAACATCTTCCGCTTCACGCAGGCCGGTTCCGAGGTCTCGACTCTGCTCGGCCGCATGCCGTCCGCGGTGGGCTACCAGCCGAACCTCGCCGATGAGATGGGTGTGCTTCAGGAGCGCATCACCTCGACGCGTGGTCACTCGATCACCTCGCTGCAGGCCATCTACGTGCCGGCGGATGACTACACCGACCCGGCGCCAGCGACCACCTTCGCGCACCTTGACGCCACTACCGAGCTGTCACGTGAGATCGCATCGCAGGGTCTGTACCCCGCGGTTGACCCGCTCACCTCGACCTCGCGCATCCTCGACCCCCGCTACCTGGGCGAGGACCACTACCGCGTGGCCACGACGGTCAAGCAGATTCTGCAGAAGAACAAGGAACTCCAGGAGATCATCGCCATCCTCGGTGTCGATGAGCTGTCTGAGGAAGACAAGGTCACGGTCAACCGTGCGCGTCGCATCCAGCAGTTCCTGTCGCAGAACACCTATATGGCCAAGAAGTTCACGGGTGTCGAGGGTTCGACGGTTCCGCTCAAGGACACCATCGAGTCGTTCGACGCCATCGCCCGTGGTGACTTCGACAGCGTCGCGGTTCAGGCCTTCTTCAACGTCGGTGCGATCTCCGACGTCGAAGAGAAGTGGGCTCAGATTCAGAAGGAGAACGGCTAAGCATGGCTTCGCCCCTGAAGGTGAGCGTCGTCTCGGCGGACCACGAGGTGTGGTCCGGCGAGGCGAGCATGGTCGTCGCCAAGACGGTGGAGGGTGAGATCGGTATTCTTGCCGGTCACGAGCCCCTGCTGGCGATTCTCGCCTCCGGCGAGGTGCGGCTCACGCTCGTGGACGGCGCGGCAATCAAGGCTGAGGCCGAAGATGGCTTTGTCTCCGTAGAGAACGACACGGTCACGATCGTGGCCCGTCGGGCAGAACTGGTCTAGCCGATCATGGCCGACGCATCGGGGGCTGCGATCGAGCGCCATTTCGGAGATCTGAGCATTCCGACTCTGGTCGCCATGGCGGGCCTGCCCGGCACGGGCAAGTCGACCATCGCCGAGGTTCTCGGTGCTCGGCTCGGCGCGGTCATCGTGTCTGTCGATCCGATCGAATCCGCCATTCTCAGCGCGGGTATCGAAGCCGACCAGCCGACCGGGCTTGCGGCGTACCTGGTCGCCGAGACCATGGCAGAGCAGGCTCTTGCGTCGGGTCGCACGGTCGTCGTGGACGCCGTGAATGCGGTGGAACCGGCCAGGCTGCAGTGGCGGGACTTGGCCGCGCGTGCCGGCGTCAGGCTGCGGGTGGTCGAGGTGGTCTGCTCCGATGCGGATGTGCATCGGGCTCGGCTGGAGAAGCGGGTGCGCAATCTGCCGCACTTCGAGGAAGTCTCGTGGCGAGCCGTCGAGCAGAGCGTCGAGGGCTATGACGAGTGGAAGGGCAAGAGCGCAGCGTTGCCGCGGGTAACCGTCGACACCGTCGCCCCGCTTGGCGAGAACGTCGATACCGCCCTCGCCTTCCTCACCGGCTGACCGCGTGCTCATTCTGCTTCCGCCGTCCGAGACCAAACGCGACGGCGGTGATGTCGACGCCCCACTACTGCTGAAGAGCCTCCGATTCGCCAGCCTCGCGCCGGTGCGATCACGTGTTCTGCGCTCGGTGCGCGCGTTGGCCCGCGATAAGGCGGCCATGATCGCCGCGCTGAAGCTCGGACCGCGACAGCACGACGAGGTAGCACGCAATCGTGCCATCACAAGCTCCCCGACGATGCCCGCCATCGACCGCTACACCGGTGTGTTGTTCGACGCGCTGGAGCCGGCAACCCTGAACGAGCATGCTCGGGCTTTCGCGCATGAACACCTTGTCGTGCACTCAGCGCTGCTGGGGCCGGTCGCTGCGCTGGACGGCATCCCCGCGTATCGGCTCTCCTGGGACTCACGGCTGGCGATAGGTTCGAACGCACTCTCGCTCGCGGCGACGTGGGCGCGCCCCGTCGCATCCGCCTTCGAGGGTGAAGCCGGACTGGTTCTGGATCTGCGCTCGGAGGGGTACACGAAACTTGGTCCGGCGCCCGTACACGAGAACTCGCTGTATCTGCGGGTGGTCTCGGGCGATGACGACGGCAGGCGGGCACTCAACCATTTCAACAAGCGCAGTAAGGGGCTTTTCGCCCGCGCGCTTCTGGAGGGCGGAGTGGCCATGCAGAGTGTGCCGCAACTGATCGACTGGGCTCAGTCAGTCGGCTTCGACCTCACGTGGGGCGCCGCGGGGGAGTTGGAGCTGGTCGCGCCAGCCTCGGCGATGATTCCTGTGGCGATGCGCAGAAAGCTGTGAACCTTTTTTAGCCCGGGACTAGTGCTCTTGCCAGAAAAGTGAGATATGCTCAATCAGGGCTCATCGCGAACACAGTCTGAGCACTGTGCACCGACCAAAGGAGGGCGAAGCCAAGGAGATGATGCCTGAGCGCCCTCGTTGTGATGGTACTTCAGGTCGAAATACCCCTCCCACAGACTGTCGGGCCGGCGTATCGGTGGCTCAGCGTTTTCCAATCGCGCTGAGATTGACAGCATGGGCACGTGGTGACAGTTGCGAATCCGCCTGCGGTCGGGCACGAGCGGGCACTGGTCATTCATTGCGTCTACATGCGAAACGTCAAAGCCATCGTCGGCCCGGCTTCACTTCGTGCCAGCGGGCACATTTCACCCCGGTCTCGCAATGCACCCTTGCCCGGGCGGGGATGCGTTGCAAAAACGACGTGAATCGGGCGCAGTCAGGCCGCGCGCCAGCAGCCCTCGACGTGATCGTCGACCATGCCTGCGGACTGCATCAGGGCGTACATGGTGGTGGGCCCGACGAAGCGGTAGCCGCGGCGTCGGAGTTCCTTGCTGAGTGCGGTCGACTCCGCGGTGACGGCCGGAATGTCGGCAAAGGCGGCGGGGCGGATGCGATCGTCGGCGGTCGGCGCGAAGCCCCACATGAGCTCGGCGAGACTCTCGCCGAGCTCGCGGGTCACTCGGGCGTTGCCGATGGCGGCCTCGATCTTGCCGCGATGGCGGATGATGCGGGCGTCGCCCAGCAGGCGCTCGACATCCGCCTCTGTCATGTCGGCAACCCGCTCGACCTCGAAGCCGTGAAAGACCTCGCGAAACGCTGGCCGGCGCTTGAGGATGGTGATCCACGAGAGCCCGGCCTGGAAGCCTTCGAGGCAGAGTTTTTCGAACAAGGCGCGGTCGTCGCGCAGCTGCCGCCCCCATTCCTCGTCGTGATAACGGCGGTACTCGTCATCGGATGCCGACCAGGCGCAGCGCGCGCGGCCGTCCGCGCCGGTCACCAGTGCCGGCCGTACTGCGGCTGCATCGCTTGCATCCGCGGTGTTCACGGCTTCAATGGTGGTGGGATCGGTCGTCATGGCGTGCTCCTCGGTCTCGGTGCTTTCACTGTAACGACGGGCGCCGACAGCGTCGGCGCGGCGCGGGGCCCCTGTCGAGAAAGCGGGGTGGGCATCCGCTGTGCAGGAGAGGGGCAGTCGCCCAAAGCTAAATAGACTGGGGGCATGGCTCAGATTGAATACCGTCCGCTCGGCCCGTCGGGCCTCATCGTCTCGACCATCGGCCTCGGCTGCAACAACTTCGGTCGCGAGAAGACTGCCACCGAAACGCAGGAGGGCACCAATGCCGTCATCGACGCGGCGATCGAGGCCGGCGTCACCCTCTTCGACACCGCAGACATCTACGGCAGGCAACGCGGTCTCTCCGAGACCCTGATGGGCAACGCGCTGAAGGGCAAGCGTGAGAAGATCGTGCTCGCCACGAAATTCGGTATGGACATGGCCGGCGCCAACGGCCCCGACTGGAATGCGCGCGGCTCGAGGCGGTACATCCGCCTTGCCGTCGAGGCCTCGCTGAAGCGCCTGCAGACCGACTGGATCGACCTGTACCAGCTGCATCACCCGGACGCGAACACACCCATCGAGGAGACGCTCGCCACCCTCGACGACCTCATCACCGAGGGCAAGATCCGCTACATCGGCCACTCCAACCTGGCCGGCTGGCAGATCGCCGAGGCCGAGTTCACGGCCGCGGCGGCCGGGCATCCGAAGTTCATTTCGGCCCAGAACGAATACAGCCTGCTCGCTCGCGACGCCGAGCGCGAGGTTCTGCCGGCGGTCGGCGCGTATGGTCTCGGTTTTCTTCCCTTCTTTCCGCTCTACAACGGGCTGTTCACCGGTAAGTTCACGCGCGAGGGCGGCCCGGCCGACAGCCGCATCATGCACACGCGCAAGCACCTGCTCGATGGCGCGCCGTGGGAGAAGATCGAGCGCTACCAGGCGTTCTGCGACGACAGCGGCGTGAGCATGCTCGAGGCCACGTTCGCCTGGCTGCTGAACCAGCCGTCGCTCACGAGTGTGATTGCCGGGGCCACCCGGCCCGAGCAGATCACGGCGAACGCGGATGCCGCCACCGCGTGGCATCCGTCGGCCGAGCAGATTTCGACCATCTCGCAGATCTTCGCGTAGTGTCTCTCGAACGTGCGAACGGTGAGGAGACCACTCGATGACATCGTCTGAGACGACGCCAGCCGCACCCTCGGCCTGGGATTCGGCGGTGCTCGCCGGCCAGCCAGACCCCCATTTCATGCAGTCGGATGCCTGGGCCGACACCAAGGTTCACACGCCCTGGAAGGTTTCCCGGCTGGGAGCCGATGCGTCACCGCTGCCCGTGCAGCTCTTTCGCCGGGGGGTGCCCGCGCTCGGGACGCTTCTGCACGCCCCGCGGGTGGCCGGGGTGAAAAAAGATGCGGTTCCCGCGCTCACCGAGGCCGTGCGCAGGCACGCGAGCGCGAAGGACTTCGCGGTCAAGCTGGAGTTTTTCCAGCATGACGACGACGAGGTGCTTGCCACTTTTCTGGAGAACGGCTGGATGCGCACGCGGGCCTCGCAGTATCGCTTTGCCGTGGCGCTCGATGTGAGTGGCACCGAGGAGGAGGCGTTCGCTCGCTTCAAGAAGCGGGCGCGTTACGAGGTGCGCTCGGCAGAGAAGGCGGGCGTGACGGTGGAGCGCGTGCCTCTCACCGAGGAGAACATCTCCACGATGGTCGGTCTGGTCAACGTGACCAAGGACCGCTCCGGCGCATTCTTTCGCGACAGGAACTATCTGAGCACCGCGTGGAACGCCTTTGCCGGCCACGACCAGGGCGCGCTGTACTTCGCCAGTCACGAGGGCGAGATCCTCGCCGGCGCCTTCGTGTTCACGTATGGAACCACCGGCTGGTACAAAGACGGCGGCTCGACGCGGTCCAAGCCCAAGCTGATGGCGCCGCGCTACCTGCAGTGGGAGATCATCCGGGATCTGCGCAACAGGGGCGTCACGCGCTACGAACTGGGCAACATCCCGGCTCCGGATGCGGTGGAGTCCAGTTCGTCGGCGGGTCTCTACCGCTTCAAGACTGCGTTCTCAGATTCGACCGTGCGTTATCTGCCCGCCGTGGAGCTGCCGCTGCGCGGCACCCAGAAGCTGTGGCACACGCAGGAGCACCGCTACCTCGGGGCATACTCGCGGCTGCGCCACGACTACTGGTACTGAGGCCGCCCGGCACGGATTCGTGACATTTGTCATGTTGCGAGTGAGCGCTCACTCATTTAGTGTGAACGGGTGACCCCAGCCACCAGACGCGCGCAGCCTCTCTCCGTCGAGGACCGTCAGGAGATGATCATCGCGGCGGTCACCCCGGTGATCATCGAATACGGCCGTGCCGTCACGTCGAGGCAGCTCGCCGAGGCGGCGGGTCTGGCCGAGGGCACGATCTTTCGAGCATTCGGCGACAAAGAGAGCCTCATCACCGCGGTCGCCGCCAAGCATCTCGACCCCGAGCCGTTTCGCGCCGAGCTGCGGCGCATCGATGTGTCCCTCAGCCTCGACGACAAGGTGTTTACGCTCGTCACGCTGCTGCGGTATCGCTTCGAGGCGGTCTTCCACCTCATGGCCGCCCTCGGCGAGTTCTCCAGGCCGCCCGAACCGGATGCGCGACGAGACTTCGCCTTCATCATTGATCGCCTGCTCAAACCGCACGAGCGCGAACTGGCATTCGAACCGGTTCGCATTGCACAGATGATTCGCTCGGTCACCCTCGCGGCAACCCTGCCGCAGCTCAGCGACGGCGCTCCGTTCGACGCCGCAGAGATCACCGCCCTGCTGTTGCACGGAATCAGCCGGCCGGCATCCGCCTCGAAACGTGACACCTGATACTCACTACAGAAAGAAGCTCCATGCTGCTCAAACTGCTCGGTCGTTACCTGCGGCCGCACTGGAAGCTGCTCGTCGCCGTCGTGGTGTTCCAGCTCGTGCAGACCGTCTCCTCGCTGTTCCTGCCCAAGCTCAATGGCGACATCATCGACTTCGGGGTCACCAAGGGTGACATCGGCTACATCATGTCGACGGGCGCGCTCATGCTCGGGGTCACGCTTCTGCAGATTCTGTGCTCCATCGCCGCCGTCTACTTCGGAGCCAAAGCCGCCATGCGCCTCGGCCGCGATCTGCGCGGCGCCATCTTCCACCGCGTCGGCGAGTTCAGCGAGCGTGAGGTGTCGCACTTCGGCGCCCCCTCACTCATCACGCGCAACACCAACGACGTGCAGCAGGTGCAGATGCTCGTGCTCATGACCTGCACCCTGCTCGTCTCGGCGCCCATCATGGCCATCGGCGGCATCGTGCTGGCCATGCAGCAGGACCTCGAGTTGTCGTGGCTCATCGCCGTCAGCGTGCCGGTGTTGCTCATTGCTATCAGCTTCATCGTGGTGCGCATGGTTCCGTTGTTCCGGCTGATGCAGAAGCGCATCGACAACGTGAACCGGGTGCTGCGCGAACAGCTCACCGGCATCCGCGTGGTGCGCGCCTTCGTGCGTGAAGACATCGAGACCAAGCGCTTCGGCGTCGCCAACGACGAGGTGACCGATACCGCGCTGCGGGCCGGGCGCCTGTTCGCCCTCATGTTCCCCATCGTGATGCTGGTGCTGAACGTTTCCAGCGTCGCGGTGATCTGGTTCGGCGGATTCCGCGTCGAGGATGGATCGATGCAGGTCGGCACCCTCACCGCTTTTCTCAGCTATCTCATGCAGATTCTGATGGCCGTCATGATGGCCACCTTCATGGCCGTCATGGTGCCGCGCGCGGCGGTCTGCGCCGATCGCATCGCCGAGGTGCTGAACACCGACTCGAGTGTGCGGCTGCCGGAGAACCCCATCACCGAGCTGAACGGCCGTGGCACCATCGAGCTGCTCGACGTGGGCTTTGCCTACCCGGGTGCTGAACAGCCCGTGCTCAGCGACATCAGCCTGCTGGCCGAGACCGGCAAGACCACCGCCATCATCGGTTCGACCGGTGCGGGCAAGACCACACTCGTCAATCTTCTGCCCCGGCTCTTCGACGCGACGAGCGGCATAGTGATGGTCGACGGCGTGGATGTTGCCGAGCTCGACCCCGATCTGCTCTGGTCACGCATCGGACTGGTGCCGCAGAAACCGTATCTGTTCTCGGGCACGGTCGCGAGCAACCTGCGCTATGGCAAGCCGGATGCCACGGATGACGAGCTGTGGGAGGCGCTGCGAATCGCGCAGGGCCGGGACTTCGTCGAGGACATGCCCCTCGGGCTGGAGTCTCCAATTTCGCAGGGCGGAACGAACGTTTCGGGCGGGCAGCGCCAACGGCTGGCGATAGCCCGTGCGCTCGTGAAGAAGCCGGAGATCTACATCTTCGACGACTCGTTCTCGGCACTGGACCTGGCTACGGACTCACGGCTGCGGCGCGCGCTGAAACGCGAGGTTCAGGGTGCCACATTCGTCATAGTGGCCCAACGCGTGTCGACCATCGTCGATGCCGACCAGATTCTCGTGCTCGAGGACGGCAGGATCGTCGCACGCGGCACGCACGAAGAACTACTCGAATCATCCGAGACCTACGCCGAGATCGTCTCGTCGCAGCTCACCGCGGAGGAGGCAGCATGAGCGACACGGCAGAAGAAGAACGCCCGGCCCCGGTGCGTCCGCCGGCGCGGCGCGGCGGTGGACCGTTCGGAGGAATGGGCGGCCCTGTCGAGAAATCGATGAACTTCGGGCCGAGCGCTAAGCGCCTTGTCGGGCGGCTGCGCCCGGAGCGACTGGGAGTCATCCTGGTGACCGTGCTGGCCGTGGTCAGTGTCACGTTCTCGGTGCTCGGGCCCAAGCTGCTCGGCAACGGCGTCAACCTGGTCTTTGCCGGAGCCATCTCCAAGTCGCTGCCGAAGGGGGTGCCCGCCGAGCAGATCATCGCCGGGCTGCGCGCCGATGGCAAGGGTCAGCAGGCAGATCTGCTCAGCGGCATGCACCTGACGCCGGGCCTCGGCATCGATTTCGGTGCGCTGAGTGCCATCCTGTTCTGGGTACTTGCGCTCTACATCGCGGCATCCGTCTTCAGCTGGCTGCAGGCTTACATTCTCAACGGCATCACGCAGCGCACCGTTTACCGCCTGCGCGAAGACGTCGAGACCAAGATCAACCGCCTGCCGTTGCGCTACTTCGACACGATGCAGCGCGGCGAATTGCTCAGCCGCGTCACGAACGACATCGACAACATCTCGCAGTCCCTGCAGCAGACCATGAGCCAGTTGCTCACCTCGCTGCTGACGGTGATAGGGGTGCTGATCATGATGTTCGTGGTCTCGCCGCTGCTGGCGCTCATTGCCATCATCACCATTCCGCTCACGCTGGGCATCACGGTGCTGATCGCCAAGCGCTCGCAGAAGCACTTCGTGAACCAGTGGAAGCACACCGGAGAGCTCAACGGCCAGATCGAGGAGGCCTTCACCGGACATGCGCTGGTCAAGGTCTTCGGGCGGCATCGCGAGGTGGAGGAGCTGTTCCGCCAGAAGAACGAGGAGATGTACCAGGCCAGCTTCGGTGCGCAGTTCATCTCCGGGCTGATCATGCCGTCGATGACGTTCGTGGGAAACCTCATGTACGTGGCGATCGCCGTTGTCGGCGGGCTGCAGGTGGCATCCGGTGCCATGCAGCTCGGTGACGTGACGGCGTTCATCCAGTACTCGAGGCAGTTCACCCAGCCGCTGGCGCAGCTCGGTTCGATGGCCAATCTGCTGCAGTCCGGTGTCGCATCCGCCGAGCGCGTGTTCGAGCTGCTGGATGCCGACGAGCAGTCCGAAGATCCCTCGCCCGCCGAGAGCCCGGTCGGCACGCGCGGCCGCCTCGTGTTCGAGGACGTGTCGTTCCGCTACAGCGAGGACAAGCCCCTTATCGACGACCTGTCGCTGGTCGCCGAGCCCGGACAAACGGTCGCCATCGTGGGCCCGACGGGCGCGGGCAAGACCACGCTGGTGAACCTCATGATGCGTTTCTACGAGGTGGGAGCGGGGCGTATCACGCTCGACGGCGTGGATGTCGCCTCGATGACGCGTCGTGACCTGCGCAGCCGCATGGGCATGGTGTTGCAGGACACCTGGCTGTTCGGTGGCACGATTCGCGACAACATCGCCTACGGCCGGCCGGATGCGACGGAAGAGGAGATTCTCGACGCGGCGAAGGCCACCTATGTGGACCGCTTCGTGCATTCGCTGCCCGACGGCTACGACACCGTGCTCGACGACGAGGGCTCGAACGTGAGCGCGGGGGAGAAGCAGCTGCTGACCATCGCACGTGCGTTCCTGGCTCGGCCGAGTGTGCTCATCCTGGACGAGGCGACAAGTTCTGTCGATACGCGCACCGAACTGCTCGTGCAGCACGCCATGTCGGCGCTGCGCAAGGATCGCACAAGTTTCGTGATCGCGCACCGACTCTCGACCATTCGCGACGCCGACCTCATTCTCGTGATGGAGTCGGGCAGCATTGTGGAACAGGGCACGCACAGCGAACTGCTGGCTGCGGGCGGCGCGTATTACAACCTCTACAACGCGCAGTTCGCGGCCGCGGTCACCGACGAGGTGTAGCTCGCGAGGCGCGTCGCTAGTCTGAGTGCACTGGGTGCGGAAGGCTGGCGACGACGCTGCGCGGCACCGTGGAACGGAAGGGGCAGCCCGTGCACGATGATTCCGCGCTCGCCGAACTGAGAATAGCCCGCTTTGTGCGGGAGAGGCTTGTTGCCGCGCTCTACCGCGACACCCACGCCGTCGAGTTGACGGCATGGGCGGCGCCGGGTGAACCCGTGTCATTCGCCGACGCCGTGCAGGCATCCTTTGAGCCTTTTGCCGTCGGAGACGCCTGGGGTGTTCCATGGGGCACCGTATGGTTTCGCGTACGCGGCGAGGTTCCCGCGGAATGGGCGCTCGAGGGCACGCGCCCCGAACTCGTGCTCGATCTGGGATTCTCTGATTCGGCACCCGGCTTTCAGGCCGAAGCCACGGCATGGACGCCCGAGGGCACCATCGTGAAGGCGGTGGAACCGCGCAACCCGTACGTTCCGGTGGGCGCGCCCGGCGCATCCGTCGATCTGTACATCGAGGCGGCGGCAAATCCGGAGGTTGCCGGTGCCTGGACGTTCGCGCCCACAGAACTCGGCGACCCCGAGACGGCAGGCACCGCGCTGGCGTATCGCATGCGGCGCCTCGAACTCGCCCTGCTGGATGAGACCGTGTGGGAGCTGCTGCAGGACATCCGCACCCTCACCGGACTCGTCGGCGAACTGCCTGCCGGGTTGCCGCGCCGGGCCCAGATTCTGCGTGCGCTCGAACGGGTCGTCGATGAGATGGATCCGGATGATGTTGCAGGCACCGCGGGCGCTGGCCGTGCCGCCCTCGCCGAGGTACTCGCCAGCCCTGCCTACGCCAGCGCGCATCGTCTGAGCGCCGTCGGTCACGCCCACATCGACAGCGCCTGGCTGTGGCCGGTGCGCGAGACCGTGCGCAAGGTCGCGCGCACCTTCTCCAACGTGCTGGCTTTGATGGATGAGGACCCGGACTTCGTCTTCGCCGCCTCCAGTGCGCAGCAGTACGCCTGGCTCAAGCAGTACTACCCCGAGCTCTATGCGCGTGTCGCCGAGCGGGTGGCCGAGGGGCGTTTCGTGCCGGTCGGCGGCATGTGGGTGGAATCGGACACGAATCTGCCGGGTGGTGAGGCGATGGCGCGCCAGTTCATCATGGGCAAGCGCTTCTTCCTCGACGAATTCGGTGTCGAACCGGAGGAGGTGTGGCTGCCCGACTCCTTCGGATACTCGGCGGCGCTCCCGCAGATCGTGGCAGCGGCCGGATCGCGCTGGTTTCTGACCCAGAAGATCTCGTGGAACGAGACCAACCGCATGCCGCACCACACCTTTATGTGGGAGGGCATCGACGGCACGCGCATCTTCACACACTTTCCGCCGGTGGACACGTACAACTCCGAGCTCTCCGCGCTCGAACTCGCCAGGGCCGAGCGCCAGTATGCGGAGAAGGGCGCCGCAAACAGTTCGCTCGTGCCGTTCGGCTTCGGCGACGGCGGGGGAGGGCCCACCAGGGAGATGCTGGCCGCGGCCCGTCGTGCGCACGATCTCGAGGGTTCGCCCCGGGTCGAGCTGAGCAGCCCACGGGCGTTCTTCGAGGCGGCCGAGGCGGAATATGCCTCCCCGCCCGTGTGGTCGGGCGAGCTCTATCTCGAGTTCCACCGGGGCACCTACACCTCGCAGGCTCGCACCAAGCGCGGCAACCGTCGCAGCGAACATCTGCTGCGTGAGGCCGAGTTGTGGGCAGCGACAGCGGCGGTACGGCGCGGCGACGCGTATCCGTATGAGGAGCTGGATGCCGTTTGGCAGACAGTTCTGCTGCAGCAGTTCCACGACATCCTGCCCGGCTCCTCCATCGCGTGGGTCTACCAGGAGGCTGAGCGGGCGTATGCCGAGGTCGCCGAGACGCTCGAGGCGCGGATTGCCTCGTCTCTGGCGAGCCTCACCGGTCCCGGCGAGACGGACATGATGGTGAATGCCGGCCCATATGCCCGCGACGGAATACCAGCGCTCGGCGCTGTCGCAGTGGACACGAACGCGGCGCCCGCGGAAGTTGGAACGGTGCGCGAGATCGACGGATATTTCGTGCTCGAGAACTCTCGCGTGCGCGCCCGCCTTGATGCGCGCGGCCTGCTCGTCTCCGCCATCGACCTCGCAAGCGGGCGCGAGGCGATACCCGAGGACGCGCCGGCGAACCTGTTGCAGCTCTTTCGGGACACACCGCGGCAGTGGGATGCCTGGGACATCGACGAGGAGGACAAGCGCACCGTTCGCGAGTTGACCGACGCGGAAAGCATCCAGATCGCGCAGACTGGTGACGCCGTCGTGATAGTTCGAACCACGGGTGACTCCCGCATCGAACAGCGGGTGAGCCTGCACACCGAATCGGGCGCGATTGACATTCGTACGCGCGTTGATTGGCACGAGAAACAGAAGCTGCTCAAGCTGGCGTTTCCGCTCGATGTGCGCGCCGAGCGTGCGGCATCCGAGGTGCAATTCGGTCACGTGTTTCGACCGACGCACATGAACACCTCATGGGATGCCGCTCGCTTCGAGACCGCCGCGCACCGCTGGGTGCATGTCGGAGAGCCGGGATTCGGTGTGGCGATAGCCAACGATGCCAGTTACGGACACGACATCCGCAGCACCGCGCTTGCGAGCGGCGGCACGGCAACGGTCGTGCGTGTCTCGCTGCTGCGCGCACCGCTCTTTCCCGACCCCGATGCGGATCAGGGTGAGCACGAGTTCACGGTGTCGCTGCGCGTCGGTGCAGACATCGCCGAGGCTGTCGCACAGGGCTACCGCCTCAACCTGCCGTTGCGCCGCCTGCGCGGAGCTGTGGCTATTGATCCGCTGCTGAGCGTGGACAACCCTGCGGTCGTGGTGGAGGCTGTGAAGCTCGCAGGCGACCGCTCCGGCGACATGGTGGTGCGCCTGTATGAGGCGTTCGGCACCCGGGCGCGCGTGGCCGTCGTGCCCGGCTTCGCCTGGACGGCGGTGAGCGAGACCGACCTGCTCGAGCGAGATTCGGGCCCGCGGGCGATGACGTTGACATCGGCGGATGCGGTGTCGCTGCTGCTGAGACCGTTCCAACTGGTCACGCTGCGCTTCGCGAGGAGTTGAGCAGCCCGGGAGAAGGGCCGGCTGGTCGCCGCAGCGTGCCGAGCGGTGTCTCTTCCGTCGTTTCTGTGATCGCCGCGCTGCGCCGCCGCGCCGCAATTCTCGAGGAGAACTGGTAGCAACAGGCTGCACACGGCGAGCCACGATGGTTATCCACAGCGGATGAGTTGAGGCCGTTCTCCACAGATCGGCCGATGCGCCACCTCGATATCGACCATCAACGGCAACATGGCGGAATGCACAGCATCGTCAAAGCCTCCGACGCCCAGGATTTTCTCGCCTTCGTACCGCGCCTGGTCAGTTTCAGACCCGAGCGCAGCCTCGTGCTTGTCGCGTTCCGCGGAAACCGCACCTGCGGAACCCTGCGTCTGGATCTTCCGCAATCAGGCGCGCGCGCCGTACACAAGCGCATCGCGAACACCCTCATCGGCATGGTCTGCAAGATTCGTGGTGCGGATGCCGTGGTGCCGGTCATCTACACCGACGAGAGTGTCGAGACCCGCGGCACGCTCCCGCATGACGAACTCGTGCGCAAGCTGATCGACCGGGCCGAGCTTGGCGGCTTTGCCGTGCGCGATGCGCTCTGCGTGGCCGCGGATGGGTGGGGCTCCTACCTGGATGCGGAACTACCCGAGCACGGGCATCCGCTGTCGCTGATCGCCGAGTCGTCCGTCGCCGATCGCCTGCCGCCGTCTGCACTCACCGCGCTCTCCACCCCCGACGACCTCGCCCGACTTCCCACCGTGAATCTCGCCGAGACCGAGAACGTCGCCCGCGCAATGAAGCAACTTCGCAGGCTGCTGGATTTCAGCGTGGAGGTCGGCGATGAAGAAGCGGCGACGCTTCCGCTGAGCCTTGCCGCGGCCCTGGACGAGCTCGAAGACGAGGCAGGGCCACTCTTCGACCCGGTGAACCTGGCCGAGCAGGCGCTCGGCTGGAACCCCGAGACACTGGATGCCGTGCGGGCCGCCGTCATGATCTTCGTACTGCAAGGGCCGCCCAACCGCGATGCGACGATGCTTCAATTCGCCTTCGGCGCTGGCGTCGGGGCGGCGGCCGAACGCTCCAATCGGGAGCACGCCGACATCCAGCGGGCCACAGGAAAGTCCATGGATGACATCGTGGCCGCCGAAATCGACTCTGCCCAGGGCCAGCACCCTGACGATCGCCTCATCGGTGAGATGATGATGGGCCAGACGGGCGAGCGCCCGAACGTCGACCGGGTGAAGCGGGCGATCGAGCTGCTCAAGAAGCTTGTGGCGCTGGCTCCCCGCAGCAACCGACCGGCCCCGTTGTGCATGCTCGCCTGGTTGAGCTGGAGTCTCGGGCGTGGCAGCGTGGCCGGCCGTTTCATCGACGACGCCCTGACGATCGACGAACACTACGGCATGGCGCAACTGTTGGCGACGCTTCTTGATACGGGAATGCTGCCGGAGTGGGCCTTTACGATTCCGGAGGGCGGGGAATAGCCCGCAGACATGGCGTCGAAGATTACACTCGGGTGAAGCACGTCGCGAGTCACATCATGAGTCACCTCATGGTGTAGCTCAGCGCAGGGGCCGTGGCCCTCGTCTCAACACCGTGCAACTGAGCGAAAGAGAACTGTACGAGGATGCGCTGGTGACTCTCGGGTATACGCAGTATGTGCCTGCGGAAGACCAGACATCGTGGACCCTCATTTGTGGTCGGAGTTTCATCGCCGGTCTCGCGGCAGGCGCCCCAGCGAACGTGCTCGACGAGCTGTGGCGACTCGGTCGCCAGGCATCGGCACGCATCGAATCCGTCGTGGGAGCCATCCCGCTCACCGGCGAGGGCGGTGTGCGATCGTTCGCCATCGTGAGCCTTCCGGCGGATGTCTCGGGCACCGACGGCTGCACCGTTACCGCCGTGGTGCGGGGTACGGCCTGCGTTGACGTCGTTTCCGTCGGCGGGGCGCGGCGCTTTTCCGCCGCGGGCGTGCAGCCCTGGGTGCTCGCCGACTTCCGCTCCGTGACAGGGTTCGTGATGGGCGCGGAGAACGCGCCCGCCGCGCTGACCGCTCGCGCAACCGGGGCGTCCTTCCCGTTGGGCGAAGGAGTGGTGCGCACCGCGAGGGCATTCTGGACACAGAACGAACCCGAGAAGGAACTCGCCGCCATCGGCCTCGGCAGGCAGACAGACATCGTCGAACTCGAGAGGACGGTGGTCTTTCGGCGCGGCTCGATTGCTCTCACTCCCGAATCGAGTGAGCACGATGTCGATCTCGACGAGACCATCATTCGCGGCCGCGTGGGCGCCATCGACTCGAGCGCCGTAGACTCACCGGCCGTCGGCTCGAGCGCCGTCGACGTGACTTCCGTCGACCCGACTGCCGCCGACGAAGACACGATCCTTCGTGACGAGCGACCGGCCGCGACTCCCACGCCTGTTGCCACCCAGCCGTCTGTTCCCGCGCAGGCACCCCGTTCGACTCCGCCTCGTGTCACTCGCCCCGGCCCGGCCCCGGCCACTCCTGCCGTCGCTATTGCACCCGCGACCCCGCGAGCCGCCGAGCCGTGCCGGTTCGGCTTTCGCATCGTTCCGGGAGACAGCTACGAACTCGACGCCCCCACCTTCTTCGGTCGCAGCCCGCGCACGCCGGCGATAGCATCCGGTGTCACCCCACGACTGGTGACCGTCAGTTCGCCCACCCAGGAGGTTTCGAGCACGCATGTACGCATCGAACAATCGGGAGATTCGGTTGTGGTGACCGATTTGCGCTCAACCAACGGTACGGTTGTGAGCGGACCAGGCATCCCAAGCACCCGCCTGCGGCCGGGGGAGTCGCGGGTGGTGCTTCCCGGAACGACGGTCGACATCGGCGACGGTAATATCATCGAGATTGTGTCCCCCCGACACGAGAAATGACTGCCTGTCCGCCTTCCCCCATGGCGAGAGGACTCGTGTGACCCAGATCGGACGCAGCAATAGGCGTCACAACGTTCTCGTGCCCGCACCGGAAGGTGGTCGCGTGAGCCTGGCCTGGGCCGCGCTCAGCGATACCGGATACCGCAGGGCCGCCAACGAGGACAGCCTGCTCGCCAGATCCCCGCTCTTCGTGGTGGCCGACGGCATGGGCGGCCACACCGCCGGTGACTTCGCCAGCGCCGCCGTCGTCACGCGGCTGGCCGAGAAGGTTTCCGAGCATTTCGTCGGGCGCGAGGCCATCAACCAGGCCCTGCATGCCGCCGTCGATGACATCGCCAGGGGTGTGGGCACGACAGATCTGGGCACCGGCACCACCGTGACGGGCATCGCCCTCACCCTTGTCGACGGCGTGGCCCACTGGCTGGTACTCAATATCGGCGACTCACGCGTCTACCAGCTCATCGACGGCGTGCTTGATCAGCTCACCATCGACCATTCGATAGTGCAGGAGTTGATCGACTCGGGGGCCATCACGCCGGCCGAGGCGGAAGTGCATCCACACAGTAACGTCATCACGCGGGCGGTCGGGTTCAACGAGGAGCCCATTCCGGACTATTGGCTGATTCCCATCGTCGAGGGCGCGCGCCTGCTGGTGTGTTCTGACGGACTCACCAAGGAGTTGACGGAGCATGGCATTCGGCACTTCCTCACCGACGGAACCTCGGCGCTCGCCGCGGCGAAGCTGCTCATGGAGGCGGCTCTCGGCAACGGCGGCCGCGACAACGTCACGGTGATAGTCGTTGACGTGCTCGGGGCTCCCGATGGTGAGCGCGTCGATGCCGAGGCACGGGGCGATTCGCGCCGGCACTGAACCAGATGACCCCCGTCTTGGGGGTGTGTCGCGTTGTCCCCAGTGCGGGATTACGAGACAAAAGGCGGGATGCGCCTGCCTAGAATGGGGAAGCGCTTGCGGTGCGGCCGACGCCGTCGAGCGACTTTGGGAGTACATTATTGCGTTCGTGCCTGAGCCTGCGGGGGTGACGACATGACCAGACGACTGCCTTCGCAGCCGCCGGTTCTGCCGGGCTTCTCCTATGTGCGCGTGCTCGGCTCCGGCGGATTCGCCGACGTGTTCCTCTATGAGCAGAACATGCCACGACGTCAGGTCGCTGTCAAGGTGATGCTCGCCGAGGTCGCCACCACGCAGGTGCGGCAGATGTTCCAGGCCGAGGCCAACCTGATGGCGCAGCTCAGTACGCACCCATCGATTCTCACGGTCTATCAGGCGAGCGTGTCGTCCGACGGTCGCCCGTATATCGTCATGGAACTGTGCTCGGCCTCGATCGGCCAACGCTACCGCGCGCAGCCGCTGGCCGTTCCCGAAGTTCTGAGCGTCGGCATCCGGGTCGCCAGCGCAGTCGAGACCGCTCACCGCGCCGGGGTGCTGCACCGCGATATCAAGCCGTCGAACATTCTGACAACGGCATACGGGCATCCGGTGCTCAGCGACTTCGGCATCGCCGCCACGCTGGGGGAGGTCGAACTCACCGAAGCGGCCGGGCTCTCCATTCCGTGGTCGGCGCCCGAGGTGCTGCTCGACGACACCCCAGGAAGCGTGGCGAGCGAGGTGTGGGCTCTCGGGGCCACGCTGTATTCGCTGTTGGCAGGGCACTCGCCGTTCGAGATCGTGGGCAAGAACAACTCCCCGGCCGACCTGATCGGCCGCATCTCCAAGGCCAGGGTAGCGCCACTCGGGCGCGACGACGTGCCGGCCCGGCTCGAGACGATCCTGGCCAGAGCCATGTCGAAGCGACCGGATGCCCGCCAGCGCAGCGTGCTGGAACTGATTCGCGAACTGCAATCGGTCGAGACAGAACTGGGCCTCGCGCAGACGCCCATCGAGGTAGCGATGGACGACTGGGCTCTCGCCACCGTCGCCGACCCGGAAGACCGCACCCGCATCAAGGGCCTCGTGAGTGTCGACCCTTCCGGCCCGCGTCGGCGTACCCGCAAGCCGAAGCCGACCGTCTCACGCATGACTACTCGCCCGAGAACGAAGGAAAGCGCGGGCAGCGCCGCCGCCAGCGGCTCCCGAACACCCATCGAGGTGCACAGCGGGCACATGCGCACCCTGGTATGGACGCTGGTCGCCTGTGCGGTGCTCGTACTCGCGCTCGGGGCGACGGCAACCGTCGTGCTCGTGCGCGCCGCATCGGTGAACGACATTCCCACGGTGCGCGACGTCTCGGGCCACCTCTCGGGGCGCACCATCGTCTTCTCCTGGGACGACCCCGGTCTGCTGACCCAGGACAGCTATCAGGTACGGGTCGGGGACGCCCCGCCCAGCATCCAGCGTGGCACCCAGTTTCAGGTGGATGCCACGGGCACCACCCCCGTGTGCATCACCATCGCCGTGAACCGTGACGGCCGAACCGGGCCGGCGAGCTCGCAGAAGTGCGTCAACCCGGCGGGCGGCTCATGATCGGCTCGTGGCTTGCCGCCCACAAATCGCTCGCCGTCTCCGCGGTCAGCGGAACGGCCGTCGTCGCGCTGGTGACGACGGTCGCACTCGTCTCCGGGGGCTATCCGGCTCAGCGTCTGGATCTCGGTGACGCGGCCGTCTGGGTCACCAGCCAGTCGCGGGAACTGCTCGGGCGAGCCAATACGGAGATCAGCCAGCTGAACACCGTGCTGGCCTCGGCAAGCAAGCGGGTCGACGTCGTACAGAGCGGCGAGAACGTGCTCATGGTCGACCTCGGCAACAACACGGTCGGTCGCGTGGACCCCGCCACGTCCACGGCGGGCAAGAGCGTTCCGCTTCCCCCGCGCGAGCCCGTCGTGCAGCTGGCCGGCAACCGGGTGTCCATCGGCTCCGAGGCGACAGGGCAGGTTTGGATGACCGGCGTGGGCCAGCTGCCCGAGTTCAGCGCCGTCGGGCAGCCGACCTTCGATCTCGGCGGCCAGTCAATCATGTCGATGGACAACAACGGCACCTTCTACGCTTACCTGCCCGAGACGCACCAGCTGCGGCGGGTCGACACGGCCACGAGCCAGGCGGTGCAGTCGGTGGCCACACTGAACAGTGCGGCGAGCCCGGGTGACGAGACGCTCACGAGCGTGAATGGCCAGTGGGCGCTGTTCTCTGCCAGTGAGAAAAAGCTCTACCTGGCGCGCGGAACGGTGGATCTCTCTGCCGCGCTGGACGGGGCATCCGGCGCGGTGCTTCAGAAGCCGAGCGTCGCCGGCGACACCGTGTATATCGCCTCCTCGAACGGGCTCATCGCGGTGGGGCTCGCCGACGGCGGCGCACGAGTCGTGACCGCGGGAACCCTGGGCAGCCCCGCGCAGCCGATCGAGATCGGCGGATGCATGTACGCGGCCTGGGCAGGCGGAGAGAGCTGGAAGAGCTGCGGCCAGCCCAGCGACGGCACACGAGACACGCTGCCGCAGATGCCGGCCAACGCCGAGCTCTCCTTTCGCATCAACGGGGCACACGCCGTGCTCAACGACACGGCCAGCGGCACCTCCTGGGCGGTACAGAGCGGCAATGCGCTCATCGACAACTGGGACGAGCTCGTCGTCAAGAAAGACAAGACCCAGGAGATCGAGCAGAACAACGTCGATACCCCGCCGCAGTATGAGAAGAACCAGCTGCCGCCCGTCGCCGTCGATGACAAGCTGGGCGCGCGCCCAGGCCGGGTGAATCCGCTGCCGGTTCTCATGAATGACTACGACCCCAATGGCGACGTGCTGGTGATCAGTTCGACCACGGGCATCCCCGCCGAGACCGGTCGGCTCGATGTGGTCAACAGCGGGCAGCAACTGCAGCTGACCCTGCCCGTGACAGCCAGCGGCGTCATCAGCTTCGACTACACGATCACCGACGGGCGCGGCGGCTCGGCGACCGCACACGTGAGCGTGACCGTGCGCACACCCGACGAGAACTCGCCGCCCGTGCAGATTCGGCGCACCAAGGGTCTTGTGCAGGCCGGCGGACGCATCACCTCGCAGGTTCTCGGCGACTGGTACGACCCCGACGGTGACCCGTTCTACCTCGCCGTGGCCAGCGTTGCCGCACCCGATTCGGTCACCTTCACCCCGCAAGGTACTGTCGTCTACTCCGACAAGGGCAAGGGCGGCACGCTCAAGAACGTGAACCTGGTCGTCTCGGATTCGAGGGCAGACGGCACGGGCGTCTTCGCCGTCACGGTGCGGCCGGCCGGCAGCGTTCCGATCATCGCGGAGCCGTTCGCGGTGCCGGTGATCTCCGGCCAGGAGAAGACCATCTCCCCGCTCAGCCACGTGCGCGGCGGCACCGGCACGGTACGGCTCAGCTCCGTGCCCGCCAAGACGGATGCGACGCTGACCCCCGACTACGAGGGCGGCACGTTCCGCTTCTCCAGCACGAGCGTCGGTACGCACTACATCGACTACGCGGTGACCGACGGCGTCACCACGGCCACCGGCCTCGTTCGCGTCGATGTTCAGGCGCCGCCCGAGGCGAAGACGCAGCCCATCGCCGTTCCGCACACGGCGTTCATCCACGCGCAGAGCACGCAGGAGGTCGACGTTCTCGCGAGCGACATCGACCCAGCCGGTGGTGTTCTGCTGATCACCGGTGTGTCGAACGTGCCGGCGGCATCCGGTTTGCGCGTCGAGATTCTGCAGCAGCGCATTCTGCGCGTGACGCTGACCCGGCCCCTGGACGCACCGGTGGACTTCAACTACCGCATCAGCAACGGTCTGGCCGAGACCCAGGGCACCGTCACGGTCATTCAGATTCCGCAGCCCGCGGTGCGCCAGCCCCCTATTGCCAACCCGGATACGGTGTCGGTGCGTGTCGGCGATGCCATAGACATTCCTGTGCTGGCCAATGACAGCCAGCCCGACGGCGACGATCTCACCCTCGATCCCACGCTCGTGAAGCCGCTGCCCGAGGGCGCGGGCCTGCTGTTCGCCTCCGGAGATGTGCTGCGCTACCTGGCACCGAAGAAGACCGGTAACTTCACCGCGACCTATCGTGTGACGGCTCCCGACGGTCAATGGGCCAGCGCGCAGGTGACCATCGCGGTGCGCGAGCTCAACGAGTCCACGAACAACCCGCCGGTGCCCAAGACGGTCACGGCCCGGGTGCTCGCCGGCGACACGGTGCGTATTCCCATCCCGTTGAGCGGAATCGATCCCGACGGTGACTCGGTGCAGTTGATCGGCCAGGACAGCAACCCGAGCAAGGGCGCGGTCACCGGCGTGGGCACGGACTGGATCGACTACCAGGCCGGGGAATACTCCGCGGGCACAGACACCTTTGGCTACAGCGTCGTCGACGCGCTCGGCGCTCGAGCGAGCGGCATCGTGCGGGTCGGTATTGCCGCCAAGCTCGACGGCGCCCGCAATCCGGTGGCCGTCGAGGACGAGGTGACGGTGCGACCGGGGCGCACCGTCTCGGTGCAGGTTCTCGCCAACGATTCGGACCCGGATAATTCTCCGCTGACCATCACCAAGATCGCGCCGACATCCGGCACGGCCAAGGCGAAGATCGACGGCGACGTTGTCACCGTGACGGCGCCGAAGACCGAGGGCCGCTACGGCTTCATCTACGACATTCAGAACGAGCGCGGCGGCACCAGCTCGAACTTTCTCACGGTGATAGTGAGTTCGGATGCGCCGCTGTCGCGCCCCGTGGCCAGCGACACCGTGCTCACGCTGTCAGACATCCTCGGCAAGAAGACCGTCGACGTGAACGTCCTGGCGAACGTCTTCTTCGCCGACGGCCCCGTCAGCAGGCTCAAACTCTCGGTTCTGCCCGACTTCGCCGATGTGGCCAGCGTCACGAGCGACAAGCGCATCCGCGTGAAGATCGGCGACCAGAGCCAGATCATTCCGTTCGCCGTCGCGCATCCGGATGACCCGAAGATCGTCGCCTATGCGCTCATCTGGGTGCCCGGTTACAACGATGCGCTGCCGCAGATCAAGCGGGGTGCCAAGCCTCTGACCGTCGCCAGCGAGAGCACCCTGAAGATCAATCTCAACGACTATGTCGTCGCCGTCGGCGGCAAAAAGGTCATGCTGACGGATGCCTCGACCGTGCGCGCCACACACGCGAACGGCGCGAACCTGGTCGCGGATTCCCACACCCTCTCGTTCCGCAGTGCCGACCGTTATTTCGGTCTCGCCTCCATTTCGTTCGAGGTGACGGATGGCACCTCGCCGTCCGATCCGAACGGGCACACGGCCACGCTCGTGCTGCCCATCACCGTGACGCCGCGTGAGAACCAGCCCCCGGTCTTCACGGGTGGACTGATCGACTTCGAGCCGGGACAGGCCAAGACTCTCGACCTGCTCAAGCTCACCAGCTATCCATACGCGAAAGACCAGGGAGAGCTCGAGTACACGGTGCTCGACCCCAAGCCCACCGGTTTCACGGTCAGCCTCTCCGGGCAGAAACTGACGCTCAGTGCGGCCGAGAGCACGCCCAAGGGCACGAACGCAACGGTTCTGGTGGGGGTGAAGGATGCGATCAATGCCGGGCAGGCCGGTCGCATCCAGCTCACCGTCGTGCCCTCGACGCGCCCGCTCGCCGTGCCCGCCGCCGATTCGCAGATCGCGCCGCGCGGCAAGACCACCATCATCGACGTGCTCGCCAACGACAACGCGACGAACCCGTTCCCACAGACGCCGTTGCGGGTCATCGCGGTGCGTGGTCTCGGCTCGGGCAGCCTGCCCGACGGGGTCTCGATCACCCCGAGTGCGGATAAGAGCAGGCTCTCGGTGACCGTCGCGCAGAATGCCGCTCCGGTCGACACCAACCTTCAGTATGAGGTGGCGGATGCAACGGGTGACCCCGATCGCTACGCCTGGGGCAGCGTGCGCATCTCCGTTCAGGACAGGCCGGACCCGGTGGCGAACCTGCAGATCACTGGTGTTGGCGATCGCTCTCTGACGGCTGCGTGGACCGCGGGCGCCTTCAACAACTCGCCCATCACGGGTTTCGAGGTGACGACCACGGGCGCCGGCGGCACGACGATGACACCGTGTGGTGCAACGGTGTGCACGATCCCGACGCCGGGCAACGGCCCGGAAAACGCCGTGAGGGTCTCCGTGAAAGCGCGCAATGCGCTCGGTCTATCGGATGCCGTCACCTATCCCGACTCGGTGTGGTCGAACATCGTGCCGGCCGCGCCCGCGAATCTGCAGGTCTCCCCGCTCGATGGCGGCCTGCACATCACGTGGGACAAGCCGCCAGCGGTCGCCGGCGCCAGCGCCGTCACGTCGTACGTGGTCACGGTCGGCGGATCGACGACGACGCTTCCTGCGGGAACCTATGCATATGACGCCACGGGGCTCGCGAATGGGACGACTCAGCCCGTGACCGTCGCCTCGCGCAATGCGTTCTACGGTGGAGGAGCCATCTGGAACACGGCGTCGACGAGCGGGGTCCCTGCCGGCCCGCCACTGGCGACGAGTGCGGCGCCCGGTGTCACGGTCGATCTACAGAACGGCACAAGCGCAACAGTTTCGTGGCCAGGGATCTTCTCCGAGAATGGCCGGCCTATCACCGCCTACTACGTCGCAGCGTGGTCCGGAGGCAGCGCACCGAGCTGCAGCGCATCTGGAACATTCGATTCCAATGGTGCGGATGGCACCGCGGTGATCACGGATGGCGCAACGAGTGCCATACTCTCGGGGCTTTCGGCCAACACGAAATATCAGTTCATCGTTTTCGCCTTCAACGGGCAGGGCTGCACTCCGAGCACCCCCGCGAAGGGAACTCCGCATTCGCGGCCGAGCGCACCGAGCGGTGTCACCCTGACTGGGCCGGACAACTCGGCCATCAATGCCAACGGCTCCGTCTCTGGTCTCTGGAATCAGTTCACCCTCTCCTCGATCACGCAGAGCTCGAGCGGCAACGCAACCATTACTTGGAACTATCAAGTCAACGGCACTGCCCAGCCTGATCGTGTGCCAAGCTCGGGTACCAAGACCTTCAGGGTCGATGGCGTGTCTGCCGGTAATAGGGTGTCCGTCTCGCTTCAGGCCGTCGCGACCTATCCCGACGGCACCTCGCTGACGAGCGGCTGGTACAGCGCAACATCCGCAAACGCTGTCGTTTCGGTCAAACTCGCGAATCTTCATTTCACGCCGGAGACAACTACCACTACAACACCGCCTCCCGTTGATCCCCCTGTTGATCCCCCCGCCGACCCGATTGTCACTACCACTCCAGCAACGTTCACCTGGGACAGCGCCTCGCTCAGCGCAGGAAGCGCGACATTCACCTGCGGACAGGCCGATGCGGCGCTGACGCCGGGCGCCAACGGCAGCTGCACGGTGCCTCTGGGCGCGTCCGCTCCGTCCCTCTCTGTCACCGTCACCACGAACGGCACGACTTACACCATCAACTACAGGGGCTCTGACTTTGGTTAGCCTGTCTGACGCCGCATCTGCCCGGCCCACCGGCATACTGAATTCAGCCGCCACAGCGGCGCGAGAACGTGGAGAGGTACCCGCATGACCATGACCCCCGAGCAGGCCGAGTGGTTCGCCGATGTCTTCGAGCGGATGGTGACGAATGTCGAGCGCGTTGTGCTCGGCAAGACGCACGTCATCCGCCTCTCCTTCACGGCGCTGCTCAGCGAGGGCCACCTGCTTCTCGAGGACTTTCCCGGCACCGGCAAGACCTCGCTGGCGCGCGCCATAGCGCAGAGTGTGCATGGCTCGAGCAACCGCGTACAGTTCACGCCTGACCTGCTTCCCGGCGATATCACCGGTGTCAACATCTACGACCAGCGCAGCGGCAACTTCGAGTTTCACCGCGGACCCATCTTTGCCAACATCGTGCTCGCCGACGAGATCAACCGCGCCAGCCCCAAGACCCAGTCTGCGCTGCTCGAGGTGATGGAGGAGGGTCAGGTCACCGTCGACGGAGTAACCCATCCTGTCGCGGCGCCGTTCATGGTCATCGCCACGCAGAACCCCATCGAGCAGGCGGGAACCTACCGCTTGCCCGAGGCGCAGCTCGACCGCTTCATCATGAAGGCATCCATCGGCTACCCCGACCACGAGGCCATGCTGCGCATTCTCGACGGATCCGACCACAAGGCGCACGAGGTCATTGTTCCCGCTGTCGTGCCCGCAGACACCGTGGTGGAGATGGGCGCGCTCGCCCGCACCGTGCACGTGGATGCCGCCATCAACGACTACGTCTCCCGGCTGGTGGATGCCACGCGTACCGCCGTCGAGGTGCGTCTCGGCGTGAGCGTGCGCGGCGCCCTCGCGCTGCTGCGCACCGCCAAGACGCTCGCGGCCGCCAACGGCAGGCACTACGTGATTCCGGATGATGTCAAGGCGCTCGTCGAACCGGTGCTGGCACACCGCATGGTGCTCGACCCTGAGGCCGAATTCGATGGGGTGACGACCTCGAGCGTCGTCGCGCAGATTCTCATCGAGACCCCACCACCGCTTGATCGGCAAGCCGTGTGACCAACACCGTAACCAGAACGCAGCACGAGCTCACCAACGCACGAACCCGCATCGTCGGAACCCGCGACGGTCGGCTCGCCGACGCGATAGTCAACGCCGTGCGTGTCGTGCGCACGGCGTTCGACGCGCTCGCTCTCGTGTGGCGGAGGGTCAGCTCGGTCGTGACGCCGCTCGGCTGGTCCATCGCGATAGTGATAGTGCTCGCATTCTGGCTGGGATACGCGCTCGGCTGGACGGAGGCCGTCGTGGTCGCCTGGACCGGGCTTGCGCTGGTCTGTGCCGCCCTGTTCTACCTGATCGGCCGCAACGCCTTTCAGGTGCGGCTGGCCATGCCGGGCAATCGCGTTGTCGTCGGTGACAAGGCTCCCGGAGAGCTGATCGTGCACAACCCGAGCAGACGGCGCATCGCCGGTGTGCGCGTTGAGGTTCCCGTCGGTCTCGGCCTGGCCGAATTCGCCATGCCTTCCCTGGCCAAAGACGCAAGCTTTCACGACGTGTTCCTGGTGCCGACCTCGCGTCGCGGTGTGATTCCCATCGGACCGGTGCGCACGGTGCGAGCCGACCCCGTGGGGCTGATTCGCCGCGAGGTGGTCTGGGCCAGCGTTCTCGAGCTGTTCGTGCACCCGAAGACCATTGCGATTCCCAGCATGAGCACCGGCTTCATCAAGGACCTCGAGGGCACGCCCACGCGTGACCTGACGGCCAGCGACGTCGCATTCCATGCGCTGCGCGAATACGTTCCCGGTGACGAGCGTCGCAACATCCATTGGAAGAGCACAGCGAAGACCGGCAGCTACATGGTGCGCCAGTACGAGGAGACCCGTCGCAGCCACCTCATGGTGGCGTTGAGCCTCGCCACGGCCGACTACGCCGGCGACGAGGAGTTCGAGCTGGCGGTGAGCGTCGCGGGATCGTTGGGGGTTCGCGCGATTCGGGACGCGAGAACCGTCTCGGTGGTCGCCAGCGAGAAGACTCCGGAATTCGCCAAGCGTGCCGTCTACGCGATGCGACGACTCAGCACGGTCAACCGGGCACGGTTGCTCGACGACCTCGCCCGGGTGGCGATGGCAGACACGGCGCTGCGGCTCTCCGAGCTCTGCCGCGTGGCGGCGGAAGGTGCCGCCGGCATTTCCATTGCGTTTCTCGTCTGCGGTTCCACCGTGACGCCCACCGAACTGCGGGCCGCCTCCCTGCAGTTTCCGCTCGGCGTCGACGTGATAGCGGTCGTCTGCGACGAAGGCGCCGCGCCGTCGCTGCGCCAGGTGACCGATCTGACCGTGCTCACCGTCGGCTTCCTCGATGATCTGCAGAAGAGCCTCGCCCGACGGGCGGCTGTCGCGTGAAGCGGCCGTCCGCGACGGCCATCGTCGTCAACCTGGTCTTTGCCATCGCGGCGACGGCCATCGCTGCCTCGCCATTCTGGGGCGTCTACCGCAGCGGCGAATTCCTGGTGATGGCGGCTGTCACGGTCGGTGTCGGCTGCGTGCTGGCCGTGCTCGGGGCCATTTTCCGCTGGACGAGTGCTGTCATGGTGCCCGCCGTCATCGCCCTGTACCTGGCGCTCGGAGTGCCGCTGGCGATTCCGCACGAGGCGATCAGCGGCATCCTGCCCTCGGCATCCGGTGAGCTTGGACTGCTGCAGGCCACAGCGCTGAGCTGGAAGCAACTCGTCACGATCTCTTTACCCGTCGGTGCCTACCAGGCGCTGCTGGTGCCGGCGTTCATCCTGATTCTTCTCGCCACCGTCACGGGGCTCACCGTTGCGCTGCGGGCGCGGTACGGCGAGCTCGCGGTGCTGGCCCCCATGTTGCTCTTCGTGGCGGCGATTCTGTTGGGGCCGAGCGTCGACGAGTCGCCGTTGCCGGCGGCGCTCGGACTGCTGGTCGTGCTGCTGTTCTGGCTGAACTGGTTCCGCTGGCGGCGCCGTTCCGCCGCGGTACGGGCCCTGGCCGCTCAGTCAGGCGTGGCGGTTGAGACCTCGAGGGACCGCCGTCACATCGGCTTGCGCACCGTCGCGGGAGCCGCGGTGATCCTGGTGATCGCCGGATCCGTCGGGACCGCCGCGACGATTCTTCTGCCGACGAAAGCCCCCCGCGACGTCGTGCGCACCCGCGTGGTTCAACCGTTTGACCCCCGGGACTACCCGAGCCCACTTGTCGGATTCAGGGGATACCTCGAACCGGCCGATTCGAACAAGCCGATGTTCACCGTGAGCGGTCTTGCCGGTGACCGGCGCATCCAGATCGCCACGCTCGACAGCTACGACGGGGTCGTGTACGCGGTGGGGGCCGAAGGAGCGCACGGCGAATCCGGTTCGTTCACCCGAGTGCCGTACCGGCTCGATCAGGCAGGCGTGGACGGCAGGCACGTCACACTGAACGTGACCGTGAAGGGATATACGGGAGTCTGGTTGCCCGGCGCCGGCCAACTGCAGCAGGTGCATTTCGACGGTTCGAACGCCGCAGCCCTGGAGAATTCGTTCTTCTACAACGACACCACGGGCACGAGCGTTGTCACGCGCACCGTTGGCACCGGCGACAGCTACAGCCTGGATGCCGTCGTGAAACCCGAGCGCACCGCCGCGCAGCTCGACTCGGCCGAGCCGGGCTCAGCAACCCTTCCCAAGCCCGGTGTGGTGCCCGACGAGCTGGTCTCGACGCTGCAGGACTACTCCGCTTCGCAAAACAGCCCGGGGTCGAAGCTCGCGGCCGCGCTGAAGGCGCTGAAGGCCAACGGATACATCAGCCACGGCATCGGAACCGAGCCGGTGAGCCGCTCGGGTCACAGCGCAGACCGCATCACGCAACTGCTGACGGATGTGCCGATGATCGGCGACCAGGAGCAGTACGCCGTCACGGCGGCGCTCATGGCCCGGCAGCTCGGATTCCCGGCCCGGGTGGTCTTCGGTTTCGCCCTGCCGGCTGGTGCATCGACCAGCGGCGCCGTGACGTTCACCGGATCTGATGTCTCGGCCTGGATCGAGGTGCAGACGAAGGCGGATGGCTGGGTCACTGTTGATCCAACGCCTCCGGTGCGACAGATTCCGGCCAAGCAGCCGGATGTGCCGAAGCAGATCTCCAGGCCCCAATCGGTGGTGCAGCCGCCCAGGGACGAGACCATCAAGCAACCACAGGAATCGCCGCAGTCGCACGTCGACAAGCAGGACGACTCGGGGCCGGGTGCCTTCGTTGCCCTGCTATTGGCGGTGCTCACGATAGCCGGCTGGAGCCTGCTCGCACTGGCCATTCTCGCCGCCCCCTTCCTCGCGGTGGTGGCGGCGAAGATGCGGCGGCGCACCCTGCGCAAACGTGCCCCGACCTCCATCGAGCGCATCGCCGGTGGCTGGCAGGAGTTCGCGGATGCCGCCGTCGACTACGGATACGCGCCGCCGCCGGCCGCGACACGCATCGAGCTCGCCGAAACAGTGGGCGGGATGCGACCGCTGGTGCTGGCATCCGCGGCGAATCGGGCCGTATTCAGCCCGAGCGCGCCCACCCCCGACGAGGCGGATGCCGTGTGGAAGGACGTGCGGGAACTGCGCTCTTCTCTCGGCAGTCAGCGCAGCCGATGGCAGCGGCTGAAGGCGGCGGTCTCGTTGCGCTCTCTCGGGGTCTACCGTGGAGAGAAGACGAGGGGCAGGCGCCCGAGCGAGGCAGGCGAGCAAGAGACCGCGGCACGCAACGACCGAATATGGAGAGAGGACGGGCAATGAACTGTCGAGTGTGTGGCAGTTTACTGCCCGAGGGAGCCATGTTCTGCGGCGAATGCGGCAGCGCGGTGAATGCGACGCCGCTGACCCGGCCCGCGATCGCCGACCCGCGGCCATCCGACACCACCATCATCGAGCCACTACCCAGGCCGGCCTCTGCCGGACCCGCCATCGTGAGCCGAGAGATCGTGCTGGAACCGCCGGCGCCCGCTCCTGAGCCCGTCGCGGCCGCTGACGCCAACACCGCCGTCGCGGACGAGCCCAGCGTGGTCGACGAGCAGACCGGACCGACCACCGTGTTCTTCCTCACCTTCAGCACGGGCGAACACGCTCGTGTGATGGGCGGGGGACTGTTGGGGCGCCGACCGATCGCGCAGCCGGGGGAGTCGGTCGCGCAGGTCGTGCAGATCACCGATCCGGGCAGATCCGTGTCGAAGACGCACCTGGAGTTCGGCCTCGAGGGCGGCGAATTGTGGATCTGTGATCGCTATTCGGGCAACGGTACTGTCGTTCATGCCCCCGGTGGTGGTGCGCGTCTGTGCGAGCCCGGCCGCCGATACCGGGTCGGTCGTGGTGCCCGCGTGGAGATCGGAGACCAGCACTTCGACGTCAGCTGAGGCGTCGACGCCTGAGTCGTGCGCGGCCATTCCTCGGCAGCGCCCATTCTTCGACCGTGCCTATTCCTCGACAGCGCGGAATTGAGCGAGTTTCCCACAGCTGGCGGCATTCGCGCCGCGCGGGGGCCGCGTCGGTGATGGTCTTGGGGCATGACGATCGAGCCGCTCACCCTCCCCGAGCATCCACCAGATCCGCATCGAGGTTCGTTCCCACTGGTGGCGAGCGTCGCACCGCTGATCGCGGCGTGCGCGATCTGGGCGATCACCCGCTCACCCTTCGCTCTCGTCTTTGCGGCGCTCAGCCCGATAGTCGCCGTGGCGGGCATGGTCGACGGGCGGTGGCATGCTCGGCGGCAGCGCCGCAAGCATCGCATTCAGGTACGGCGGCAAACCGCACGGCTGCGTGAGCAGATCGTGTTGCGCCACGATGACGAGCGCACCCGGCGGGCCCATCGATACCCACCGGCCGCTGCGCTTCTGCGCGATGCCGAGGGCGATATCACCCGCTGGCGTGGCGGGCGGGCGGATTCCGGGGCGACAACTCTCGCGCTCGGGCTGGGCACGGTGAGAAGTGAGCTGAGCATCGGGGGATCCCCACGCACCGACGACGAGCGGCAGCTCTGTGCGAGCGCGACAAGCCTGGGCGATGCCGTCGTGGTGACGGATGCCGCTGCCGGGCTCGGAATCGTCGGCCCCGTCGCGCAGGCCCGCGCCGTCGCTCGCGGGTACCTGGTGCAACTCGTGCACGCGCTCTCGCCCGAGCTGGCCGGACTGGCCGTCGTGCCACACGAGGGCTGGGAGTGGGCTGCGGGCCTGCCGCACGCGGCGGGAGGCCGGAAGACCGAGATTCGTATCGAGGTCCGCGAGAAATACCGCACCACGGGGGTCGAAGGCAACTCGTCAGGGGCTCGCGCCGCCAGCGTGGAAAGCGCCCGCCGCAGCCAGGCGGGTGACGTGCCCGGGGCATCCGCTGCACCGCTGGTCATCGCTCTCGCTGATTCCATTGAGGCGCTGCCCACGAGCTGTCGCACCGTGGTCAGAATTGTGGGGGCCGGCAATGCCGAACTGATCGGTGCCGAAGCCATCAGCGCCGGGGGCGAGGCTGTGGGGGAAGGCGCGGGTCTCGCGCTCGAGTTGGTCACGGCGGCGGAGGCCGAGCGCTTCGTGCGGGTGCTGCGTCGCCACGCTGCCGCGGCCGGAATCTCAGCGATGCGCGGCGTGCCGCCGTCGGTACGGTTCGCCCAGCTTGCCGTGCCTGCCGGGCTTGCGGGGCCGAAGACAAAGCCCGGTTCTCTCGACTGCGTGATAGGCCTCGACGAGTCGGGGGTGCGCATGCTTGACCTGGTGTCGCAGGGCCCGCACGCCGTTGTCGGTGGCACGACGGGCAGCGGCAAGAGCGAACTGCTCATCACGTGGGTCACCGCCATGGCGGCGGCGCACACGCCCGACGAGGTCACCTTTCTGCTCATCGATTTCAAGGGTGGTGCCGCGTTCGCCCCGCTCACCGCGTTGCCCCACACGGTGGGGGTCATGACCGATCTCGACCACGTGGCAGCTTCGCGGGCGCTGGCGAGCCTGGGGGCCGAGCTGCGCAGCCGGGAACGCACATTGGCCCAGCTGAAGGCCACGGACATTGCCGACCCGGCCTGTCGCGGGCGGCTGGCCCGCCTCGTGATTGTGGTTGACGAGTTCGCCGCCATGCTCGAGGCACTGCCCGAACTGCATGCCGTGCTCAGTGATGTGGCTGCCCGAGGTCGCTCGCTGGGCGTTCATCTCATCCTGTGCACCCAGCGCCCGGCGGGTGCCATGCGCGATGCGCTGCTGGCCAATTGTGGCCTGCGGCTCTCTCTTCGCGTCAACAACCGTGCAGACAGCCAGGCGGTGGTGGGCACGGATGCCGCCGCGGCGCTTCCCGCGACAAACCCCGGCCGGTGCATCATCGGTTCAGACGGCGCCACCGCGCTGGTGCAGATTGCCGTCACTGAGGTCGACGACATCGACGCGATCGCGAGAGCGACGCACGCGGCGGATGCGGCGGCGCGAGAGTCGGGTGCGCAGCACGTCCCGGCGCGCGCACGACGGCCGTGGCTCGACCCCCTCCCCGCAGAGATTCCGCTGGGCACCCTGATAGCTGGTGCCGAAGGCTCGAACGAAAGCCTGGTTCTCGGCGTCGAGGACGTGCCCGAGGAACAGCGGCAAAGCGTGGTTCGGTATTGTCCGAGACTCGAAGGCAGTCTGCTCGTTCTGGGTGCCCAGCACTCGGGCAAGAGCACGATGCTGAGTTCCCTGGCGGCGCAGTCGGGGTTCTCCGGCGCGGTACTGAGCCTGGGAGACACCGCCGAGCGCCGCTGGGATGCCCTGCGGTGGGCATCCGAGCGCTGCTCCGGGCACGACCTGGACGACTTGCGGCAGGGGGAGACGAGGCAGACGCTGCTCCTGGCTGACGACATCGACTCGGTCTATTCGCGGCTGCCCGGTGATTACCAGCAGGAGTTCGTCGAGATGCTCTCCACCGTGCTGCGTGACGGTCCGGCAGCGGGAATACGACTCGTCGTCACCGTGCAACGGCTGGTGGGTGCGCTCGGGTCCCTGGCTGCGTTGTTCGGCGCACAGCTCGTTCTGCGCATGCCGAACCGCCAGGAACACCTGCTCGCCGGCGCGGACGCGACGCTCTACGAGGAGACGCTTCGGCCCGGAGGCGCATGCTGGAAGGGCCACCGGGTGCAACTCGCCCTCCCTGAAACCGAGGAAAACGGCCGGCCCAGGCAGCGCGGTGCGCGTAAGGAGACCGCCCCTCTGCTGGCCTTCGAGCCGGGAAGCGTCCTGTTGCTCGTCACCCGCGCACCGGCGCGCCGCCTGCGCGAGTTGCAGGCCGCGCTCGGGGCCGGTGCCGTCGTCACGGGCCTCGACGCACGCTCCACGGACGTGGCTTCCCTGGACGTGTCCTCCACCTCAGCGGGGTCACCGGCATCGGTCATCGTCGGCGATCCGGATGCCTGGCAGGCACGCTGGTCGCTGCTCGGCACGCTGCGAACGCGTGGCATGCTGGCCTTCGACGGCTGCACTCCTGCGGAGGTGCGTGCCATCGCGCGCACCCGCGCGCTGCCGCCGTTGCTCGGGCCCGAGCGCGATCGGGTGTGGCTGTGCGACGCTGAGGGCCACCTCAGCCGGGCGCGACTGCCGACGGCGAGCCTGACCGCAGTGAGCCCGACTACAGCGAATGCAGAATAGACACGAGAGGCACACCGGCGAGCCCGTGCGCATCCGCCACAGCATTGTTGGTCACGGCGCCCGCGTGCACATTCAGTCCGGCGGCCAATGCCGCGTCGCCAGCGAGGGCCGAACGCCAGCCGCGCGACGCAATGGCGCGAACGTACGGCAGCGTCGCATTCGTCAGCGCATAGGTTGAGGTGTGCGGAACCGCGCCCGGCATGTTCGCCACGCAATAGAACAGCGAGCCGTGCACGGTGAAGGTCGGATTGGCGTGCGTCGTCGCGTGCGAGTCGGCGAAACATCCGCCCTGATCGACCGCGATGTCCACCAGAACGCTGCCGGGGCGCATGCGCGAGACGGTCTCGTTGCTCACGAGTTTGGGCGCGCGGGCCCCGGGCACGAGCACGGCACCAATCACCAGATCGGAGGCGATCACGGCCTTCTGCACCTCGAAGCTGTTCGAGGCGATGGTCTTGATGCGGCCGGCGTAGACGGCGTCGAGCTCCCGCAGCCGGGCGATGTTGGTGTCGAGCACCGTCACCTCCGCTCCGAGCCCCACCGCGACACCGGTGGCATTGCTTCCGGCGACCCCGGCGCCGATCACCGTGACAACGGCCGGATGCGTGCCCGGCACTCCGGGAACCAGCAGGCCGGGGCCGCCGTTCGGCTTGAGCATGGTGTTGGCGCCGACGATGGGGGCAAGGCGACCCGCAACCTCGCTCATGGGGGCGAGCAGGGGGAGCGAGCCGTCTGCGGACTGCACCGTCTCGTAGGCGATGGCGGTCATGCCCGAGGTGATCAGTGCTCGCGTCAGTTGCGGCTCCGCGGCCAGATGCAGGAATGTGAACAGCACAAGGCCCTCACGAAAGTAGCCGTACTCGCTCTCGAGGGGCTCCTTCACCTTGAGCAGCAACTGCGCGGCCGACCACGTCTCGGCAGCGGTGGCGGAGATTCGTGCGCCCGCCGAGGCATATGCTTCGTCGGGAATGGAGGAACCGAGACCGGCGTCATGCTCAACGATGACCTCGTGCCCGTGCGAAACGAGATCGTGCACGCCAGCCGGGGTGATGGCCACCCGAAACTCGTTGTTCTTGATTTCGCGAACGATGGCGATTCTCATGGTGTCCCTCCGTTGGGCGCGCTGCGGTGGCAGAATGCGATGACGCGGGTGAGCCGGGCCTTGTGGGCCGGCTCCATTTCAGCGTATCTCCGTGTGCCGCATTCGTGAGAAGCGATGTGTTGCGTCGAGGTTCCGATCGCGCGAAGTTTAGGATTCACCACGACGGATATCGCCGCAGAGCCCAGAAGGAGCGCGCTCGTGAGACGCATGCAGCCGCCGAGCGACCCGCAGATTCGTACCCTTATTCGTGCCGCGAGGCAGACGCAGTTGAGCAGGCGGTCGGTGCTGACCGCGGCTGGTGCTGCAGCGGCGTCGTTCGCGCTCGCCGCATGCACGCCGATGGGTGTCGTCAAGCCTTCCGCGGCATCCGACAGCTCGAGCACCGAGAAGACGCTGCGCTGGGCGAACTGGCCCGATTACCTCGACGCGGATACTGCGGGTGGCCACCCGAGCCTCGACGCCTTCACGAAGGCCAGCGGCATTTCGGTGAAGTACTCCGAGTCGATTACGGCGAACGGTAGCTACTATGACTCGGTCGAGCGACGACTGGCCCGGGGCAAAGACATCGGTGCCGATCTCATGGTGCTCACCGACTGGATGACCGCACGACTCATCCGGCTGGGATACGTGCAGAAGTTCACCGCCTCGAGGCTGCCGAATGCGAAGAATCTGCGCGCTCCGCTCACCGGGGTCGACTTCGATGAGGGCCGTCAGCGCTCGCTGCCCTGGCAGAGCAACTTCGCCGGCATCTGCTGGAATACCGAGGCGGTGCCGAACGGGATTGCCTCCGTCTCGGAGTTGTGGGACCCGTCGTTCAAGGGGCGCGTCGGCGTCGTCTCCGAGATGCGCGACACGATAGGCCTCATCATGCTCGACAACGGCGTCGACGTCGGCGAGCACTGGGGCACGGATGCGTTCTACGATGCGGTGGACGTGCTGAAGAAGCAGGTGGGTGACGGCCAACTTGCGCCGGCGAGGAACTCGTACACCAACGACCTGCGCGCGGGGAACACGGTTGCGGCAATCTGCTGGAGCGGCGACGTGGCGCTGCTGAACGCCGAGGCGGGCAACAAATGGAGCTTCGCCATGCCGGATGCCGGGGGCACGCTCTTCAGCGACGACTTTCAGGTGCCGATCGGCTCACCGCATCTGGCGAATGCCGAGAAGCTCATCGACTATTACTACCAACCCGATGTCGCGGCCGAGGTTGCCTCGTGGGTGAAGACCGTCAGCCCGGTCGACGGCGCGAAGGAGATCGCGGCCACGGTCGATCCGGCGCTTGCCGCCAACCCCCTCGTGTTTCCCGACGACGCGATGTTTGCCAGGGCGCATCAGTTCCGCACTCTCACCGACGCCGAGCAGCAGGAGTACCAGGCGGCCTTCGCAAGCGCCCTCCTTGGCTCATAGCCTCGGTTGCTCGACCACCGGGAGGAGTGCGTCCACATCGCGCACGACGGCCGCTACGACATCCGCGGCGCTGTGGTACCGAACCAGCGGCGCGCCCTGCCCGGCCCACAGCGACATCAACTCGGGGTCTTCGCGCTGCACGGCCGTGGCCTTGATGCGCGAAGCCAGCCAGCCCTGCACCGGGAACGGTGCCAGGCCCTCGCCGCTCGGGCCCAGCTCGCGGCTCATCCTGTTCGGGATGCCGCGCGCGGCTCGGCCGCTGAACGCGCGAGTCACGACGGTCGTCTCCGCGTCCGCGCTCCACAGCTTCGCGCGGTGCGCGGAGTTGGCGGCAGACTCGTCACAGGCCAGGAACGCGGTGCCCATCAGTGCGGCCTGCGCACCCAGCACCAACGCCGCGGCCGCCCCACGACCGTCGGCGATGCCTCCCGCCGCAATCACCGGAACATCGACGGCATCGACGACGCGAGGCACGAGCGCCATGGTGCCGATCAGCGACTCTTCGGGCGGACGCAGGAACGAGACGCGGTGCCCCGCCGCCTCCATGCCCGTCGCCACGATGGCGTCGACGCCGCCGGCCGCCAGTGCCCTGGCCTCATCCGGCGTTGTAGCGGTGCCTATCGTCACGATGCCGGCCCGGCGGCAACGTTCCAGAACATCCTGTGGCGGCACCCCGTACACGAAGCTCAGGGCAGCGGGCCGCGCCTCGATCACCGGGTCAAGCTGCTCATCAAAGCTGGGCAGAAACGTCGCGGGCTGCTCGGGCAGCGCCAGCCCCGACTCCTCGAAGTACGGCGCGAGAGCCCGCGTGTAATCGGCAAACTGCTGCGCGCTCGGCAGATCCCACTCATGGCCGTCGAACGGCAGCCACAGGTTGAGCGCGAACGGTCGCTCGGTGAGCGTGCGCAGCTCGGTGACGACACTGCGGATGCGATCGGCACCGAGCCCATACAGGCCGTACGAGCCCAGCCCGCCCGCGTTGCTCACGGCCGCGACGAGCGCGGTCGACGAGGCGCCCCCGAACGCACCGAGCACTAGCGGCAGCTCGATGCCCACGAGCCGGGTGAACGCGGTGGACCTCCAGCCGCGCTCAGAGAGATTGGCCACGGAGTCCTCCGTCATCGTTCACGCCTCCCGGTTGTCGGTGGTGCGCGCTCGGGCGCTGGGCCGAGCGTAACTGGGCCGAATGCCGCCGACAACGCTCGCACCGCCGAGCACGTCGAGACCCAACTCGGGAATCACGGACGCGACGGCCGTGCGTTGCAGCGCCCCGGCATCCGATAGCAACGCGAGGGCTACGATCGTGGCGGCCCGAAGAGCTCCGTCGAGCATCTTCAGCGCCACCGTTGTGCCGTCCGGCGCGCTGGCGACCATCACACCCTCGGCACCCCACTTGGCGAAGACCCCGAGCTTCTCGATCACCACGGTGTTCACCCGGCCAGGGCCGTCGATGGCCCAGGCGTTCTCGAGCACACTTCGGCGCAGCACTGCGGCGTTGCGGTACAGGGCGAACGGTGACGATTCCGAGGCCGTCGCAATGCGCTGGATGCCGCGGGCGAGGGAGGTGAGCGTCATCGCGTGAACGGGGGCGCCGCATCCGTCGGGCACGGTGGCCAGCACCTTCTCGCCGGTGAGCCGCTCGACAACATCGCGAATCTGCTGCTGAAGCGGATGCTGCGCCTCAAGATATCCTTCGACCGGCCAGCCGTTCTGCGCGCACGCCAGCAGCATCGCCGCGTGCTTGCCCGAGCACGTCATGTAGATCGGGCGGGCGGGTTCACCGGACCGCAGCAGCGCCGTGCGGGCCTCGCCGTCGAGCGGCAGATCGGCGGGGCAGGCGAGGGAGCTCTCGTCGAGATTGGCGCGGGCGAGCAGACTGCGCACGAGCGAGACGTGCGCGGCGGTTCCCGCGTGACTCGCGGTGGCGAGCGCCGCGGATGCCCCGTCGAGCGCGACTCCGGCCGTCATGACGGCTATCGCCTGGAACGGTTTCATGCTCGAGCGGGGCAGCATGGGTGCGGCGGGGGAGCCGTGTGAGGCCACGACCGCGCCATCGGGCCCCAGCACTATCGCCGACCCCGCATGCCGTGACTCGATGAAGCCGCCGCGCTCCACGACGGCGAGTTCAGCGGCCTCGTCCGTGCCGAAGGTGCCGCGCGGAGCGGCGCTCACCCCGCCGGCCACGCTCACAGCGCGGCGAAGGCGTCGTCGATCACTGAGATCGCGTCGGCCAGTAGCTCATCGGTGAGGGCGAGGCTTGGCAGAAAACGCAGCACGTTGCCGTAGGTACCTGCGGTCAGCAGCAGCACGCCGTGCTGCGCGGCGTAGGCGGCGACGGATGCGACGACGGCCGCGTTCGGCTCCTTGCTCGTCGCCCCCGTGCCCGGCTGCACGAGCTCGATCGCGAGCATGGCGCCGATGCCGCGCACATCGCCAATCACGTCGTACTTCTGCTGCAGGCCGAGCAGTGCGGGCTTCAGCGTGTGCTCGATGCGCGCGGCTTCGGCCAGCAACCCGTTCTTCTCGATCTGTTCGAAGACGGCCACGGCCGCGGCGGCCGAGACGGGGTTACCGCCGAAGGTGCCGCCGAGCCCGCCCGGCTGGGCGCTGTCCATGATCTCGGAGCGCCCCGTGACGGCGGCCAGCGGCAGCCCACCGGCGATGCCCTTGGCCGCGAGCACCATATCGGGAACGAGCCCGAAGTGTTCGCTCGCAAACCACGCGCCGGTGCGGGCCATGCCGCACTGGATCTCGTCGGCGATGAAAACCACGCCGTTCGCCGTGCACCATTCCTGCAGCGCAGGCAGGTAGCCCTCCGCCGGCACCATGAAGCCGCCCTCGCCCTGAATCGGCTCGACAACGAGGCAGGCCAGGTCGGGTGCTCCGACGACCTTCTCGAGATACGCGACGGTGCGCCGCGCGGCATCCGCACCGCTGAGGCCGTCGTGATACGGGTACGAGCTGGGGGCGTGGTAGACATCGCCGGCGAATGGCCCGAAGCCGCTGGCATACGGTGCGGCCTTGAAGTTCATGGCCATGGTGAGGTTGGTGCGGCCGTGATAGGCGTGCTCGAGCACGGCGACCCCGCGGCGACCGGTGTGCTTGCGGGCGATCTTCACGCCGTTCTCCACCGCCTCGGCGCCGGAATTGACGAGCACGGTCTTCTTGGCGTGGGTGCCCGGCGTGTGCTCGGCGAGCAGCTCGGCGACCCGCACATAGGACTCATACGGGGTGATCGTGAAGAGCGTGTGGGTGAAATCGTCCAGCTGGGCCACCGCGGCATCCACCACGGCCCGGTCGGTGTGGCCGATGGTCGTCACGCCGATGCCCGCGCCGAGGTCGATGAACTGGTTGCCGTCGACATCCACCACAATCGCGCCGTGTGCGCGCTTGATGTACACGGGAACCGTGGAGGCGACGCCGACGGGCACGACGGCGAGACGACGCTCGTGCAGCGCAACGGATGCCGGCCCCGGCACCGCAGTCACGACGCGTCGCTGCTGCGGCACGGCATCTGACGCGGCATTCGACTGCATGGTCGAAGAGGCGGATGCGAGCGCGGCGGCAAGGGTGTCAGTCATGGTGAGTCCAGTTTATCGCCGGTGTCGCGCGCATCCGCTGTTGTAAAAGACACGGCTGTCAAAAGTCACCGCTGCGAGAATGAGCAGATGGACAACGTGCACAACTACGAAGTCACCACCGAGTGGACCGGCAACCGCGGTACCGGCACGAGTGGCTATCGCGACTACGGTCGCGAGCACGTGATCAGTGCGGCGGGCAAGGCGGCCATCGACGGCTCGGCCGATCGCACCTTTCACGGCAACGCCGAACGGTGGAATCCTGAGGAGCTCCTGCTCTCCGCGCTCAGCCAGTGCCACATGCTCAGCTATCTGCACGTGGCGACAAGCCACGGCGTCGTGGTGGTCTCCTACACGGATGCCGCGTCCGGCGTGATGCAGTCCGCCTCCGACGGCAGCGGTCACTTCACCCGTGCCACGCTGCGCCCGCGGGTCACCGTGGCGGAGCCCGGCATGCGGGAACTGGCCGCGTCGCTGCACCAGGAGGCCGCCTCGAAATGCTTCATCGCGGCATCCGTCAATTTTCCCGTCGAGCACGAGCCGGAGACGCTCGTTCTGGCCTGACCCGCAGGCGCTACCGGCGCTCGGGGCGCAGGGCGCGCCTGACCCGCTCGACCGTGTTGGCCGGCGGCGCCTCGTTGTAGGTTCCGGCAAGCTCCTGGCCGCTCAGCTCGTGGATGGCCGCCATGATCTCGTCCGTCGCCGCCCGTCGTGCCTTGCCGGAGGTGGCCGCACCGTGGCGACTCAGGTCGATCGGCGTGCCGAACTTCACCGTCACGGGCGTCACCCGGGGGATCGTCACGCCCACCGGCTGCAGCTTGTCCGTGCCGATCAGTCCGACGGGAACGACGACGGCCCCGGTGGTCAGTGCCAGCCAGGCCACCCCGGTGCGCCCCTTGTACAGCCGCCCATCGAGTGAGCGTGTGCCCTCGGGATAGACCGCGAACGCCGCGCCGCTGTCGAGAATGACCTTGCTTTGATCCAGCGCATCCTGTGCCGCCTGCCCCGCGCCGCGCCTCACGCCGACCGCCCCGATCGAGGTGAAGAAAGAACGAGAGACCCAGCCCTTGAGGCCTTTGCCGTCGAAATACGTGCTCTTCGCCAGAAACTGCACGCGCCTCGGTGCGACCATCGGGATGACGATGCTGTCGATGAACGAGAGGTGGTTGCTGGCCAGAATGACGGCGCCGGTCTTTGGCACGTTCTTGCGGCCGATCACCGTGGGCCGATACACGAGCCGGCTGAGCGGAGCCATGACCGCGCGCCCGAAAAGATAGAGGAATCCCGGGCGCCTCGCTGCGTCGTCTTCGGACGGAACCGTCTCGTTCACGCATACGAGACTAACCGCGCCTATATTCCGGATGCGGTATGCGGCATTCCTGCGCGTGGTACGAGCCTCGCGGCACGCCTTCAGCCGAAGGCGGGCACGCTCGGGGCCGGGCAGTCCTGGCCGCCCACGAAGTTCAGGCAGCCCGGGAACCAGTCGGGGAACCGCACGGCCAGGGGGTCACCGAACCACTGCCGCCAGATGCTCGAGAAATTGAGGTTGCCGTATGTCGAGCAGGACGTTGCCGGCCCATGCGGGTGAGCTATCGTGTCGGCGTTCGGCTGGTACGGCGTGTAGTTGTACAGGTCGGCCGTGGCCTGGTTGCGAATGTTCACGACCGAGCTGCCGCACTCCAGCTTCGGGTGGTACTGCACCTTCGTCTTGCCGATGCGGTACCGCCAGGCATTCGGATGCTGGGTGTACTCACGCAGCTGCCATCCGGCCATGTACACCTGGTTCACGAAGCCGAGGTACTTCGCGTTGCAATCCGCAGAATCGGGGCACGCGTATCCGGTGGCCTTCTGGTAGCCGGCGAGCGACGGCCGGGTCACGAGCGACTGCTCCTTCTGCAGCAGCACGAGCAGCACGGCCGGGTTGATGCGGCAGGACTGCGCCACCTTCCAGATGATGCGGCTTGCGCGCTCGTCGGCTGCTCCCGTGTATCCGTCGCACTGGCCGGGGCCGCTTCGCGTGCGGTCGCCGGTCGTCTGGCGAAAGTCGGCCAGGCAGGGTGCCGAATCGCGTGAAACACACAGCTGCTGCTCGAGAAAGTCCTGCACCTCGGTGGCAGACATCGCCTGGTAATTGAAGAAGCTGTCGTCGCTGACGATGAAGGCCGGGTTGAAGGGTGCCGTCGCGTGTGCGCTCGTCGTCGCGAGGCCGACGAGTAGCCCGATCGTCACCACCAGCGCAGCCAGGAACGCGCTGAAGAGCCTCAGCCGACGGATGCCAGCGCCTCCTCGAGCACGCTCGCCGCGTCATCGATGAGCTCGTCGCTGATCACAACGGGCGGCATCAGGCGCAGCACGCTGTCCCAGCTTCCGGAATCCAGGGGGATGACGCCATGACTCGTGGCGTAGCGGATGACCGCCGTCAGCGCCTCGGGGTTCTGCTCTCTCGTGCCGGGGTGCACCAGCTCGATGCCGAACATGGCGCCGATGCCGCGCACCTCACCCACGATGGGAAAGCGCTCGGTCCAATTGCCGATGCGGGCACGCAGGGTGGCCTCCACGCGCTGCGCCTCGGCGTTGAGGTTCTCGCGCTCGATGATGTCCAGCACCGCGAGCGCTGCGGCCGTCGAGACCGGGTTGCCGCCGAAGGTGCCGCCGATGCCGCCGGGTTGAACGGCATCCATGATCTCGGCGCGGCCGGTGACGGCGGCGAGGGGGAAGCCACCGGCGATGCCCTTGGCCGTGGTGACGAGGTCGGGCACGATGCCAACGTGCTCCATCGCGTACCAGGCGCCCGTGCGCGCCATGCCCGTCTGGATCTCGTCGGCCACGAACACGATGCCGTTCTCGGTGCAGAACTCGCGCAGCGCTTCGAAATAGCCGGGTGCGGGAATGACGACGCCGCCGTCGCCCTGCACCGGCTCGACGAACAGCGCGGCCAGCTCCGTTGCGCCGATGTGCGTGGTGATGTAGTCGATGGTGCGCGCCGCCGCTTCGGCCCCGCTCAGGCCGTCACGGTACGGGTAGCTCGTCGGCACGCTGTAGATCTCGCCAGGAAACGGCCCCATACCCGCACGCTCGGGCCAGGGGCGGTAGGTCATGGTCATGGTGAGGTTGGTGCGGCCGTGGAACGCGTGGTCGAGCGCGGCTATCGCGCGGCGCCCGGTGTATTTGCGGGCGATCTTCACCGCGTTCTCCACCGCCTCGGCCCCGGAGTTGACCAGAATCGAGTGCTTCTCGAAGTCGCCGGGCGTCAGCTCGGCCAGCTTCTCGGCCACGCGCACGTAGTTCTCGTAGGGGGTGACGGTGAACAGCGTGTGCGTGAGACGTGAGGCTTGCTCGGCGGCGGCTGCGGCGACATCCGGATGCGCGTGACCGATGGTGTTCACGCCGATACCGCTGCCGAGGTCGATGAGCTGGTTGCCGTCGACGTCCACCAGAATCGCGCCGTCGCCACGCTCCATGTAGATATTGGCGAGCGTGCCCGCGCCGCGTGAGACGCTGGCCACGCGGCGCTGCTGCAGGGCGATCGAGCGGGGGCCGGGGAGTTCCGTCTTCAGCTGGCGCTGCTGCGGAATCTGGAAAGCACGTGTCATGACTACCATCGTAGGTTGTATGAATCTTCCCCTCCGGCTCCGGCGGGTCACGGTCGGCGATTGAGCTCACGGTCAGCTTCAACAAAACTTTCTCGTGCAGACTGGTGTTCCACCCCCACAGTCTTGAAAGTGAACTCCGTGCGCAAATCCCTCCCCGTCATCGCGGCACTCGCCGCCGTTCTGCTGCTCGCCGGCTGCACCGCGGCGTCAACCGTCGACCAGGACAAGAAGAATGGATGCGCCGGCACGGTCTCCGGATCCCAATCGGATTCGGTGAAGGTCACGGGCAAGTTCCAGGCCAAGCCGACGGTGAAGATCACTTCGCCTCTGAAAGCCACCAAGGTCGAGCGCACCGTGACCATCACGGGCAAGGGCAAAGAGTCTGTCGAGGGCAGCACCGTCGATATCGGGCTCGCCGCGTACAACGGCACGACGGGCAAGGTCATCACGAACAACGGATTCGACGGCGAGACCACGCAGCCGGTCTCGGTTGACGAGACCCAGATCATTCCGGGCATCGTGCGGGCCATCGAGTGCCTGCCGGTCGGCTCGCGCTCGGTGACAACCCTTCCCGTCAAGACCGCGTTCGGCAGTGCCGACCCGACCCAGCTGGGTCTGAAGACCACGGATTCGATCGTGTTCGTTGCCGATGTCGTCAAGATTCTGCCCAGCCGCGCAAAGGGCACGCAGCAGCCGCCGGTCGCCGGAATGCCGACCGTGAAGCTCGCGAAAGACGGGAAGCCGACCGTCACCATGCCGAAGACCGCGCCGCCGGCGAAGACCACCATTGCCGTGCTGCAGAAGGGCTCCGGCGAGGTGGTCAAGGCCAACGACACGGTGAGCATGCAGTACCAGGGTTCGATCTGGAGCACGGGCAAGGTCTTCGACCAGAGTTGGGGCAAGTCCGCCATCTCCCAGGCGACCTCGGGCTTCATTCCCGGCTTCTCGAAGGCACTCGTCGGCCAGACCGTCGGTTCGCAGGTGCTCGTATCCATTGCGCCGGCAGATGGCTACGGCACGAAGGGCAACTCGGGCGCCGGCATCAAGGGCACCGACACCATCGTCTTCGTCATAGACATTCTGCAGACCGCACGGTAGGGGTACCGAGTCGGGTTCTACGATGGGTGTCGTGCGCACCGTCATCGTTCTCGGCTCAACCGGCTCCATCGGCGTGCAGGCGCTCGATGTCATCCGGGCCAATCCCGACCGCTTCCGCATCGTCGGGCTTGCGGCCGGCACACAGGCGGACGCTCTGGGCGCGCAGGCGGCAGAGTTCGGCGTGACGCAGACCGCTCTGGGGGCGGATGACGCGACCCGGCTCGTGCGCGACGTCGAGGCCGATGTCGTGCTCAACGGCATCACGGGTTCCGTGGGTCTCGGGCCAACGCTGGCCGCCCTCGAGACCGGCCGCACGCTCGCGCTCGCGAACAAGGAGTCACTCATCGTCGGCGGCGAACTCGTGCGCTCGGCGGCGAAGCCGGGGCAGATCGTGCCCGTGGACTCGGAGCACTCGGCCATTGCGCAGGCACTACGGTCGGGGGCGGCAGGCGAGGTGCGCCGGCTCGTGCTGACGGCATCCGGCGGCCCGTTTCGGGGTCGCACACGAGCGTCGCTGAAGGATGTGACGCCGCGCGAGGCTCTCGCGCATCCGACCTGGGACATGGGGCTGGTCGTCACCACGAACTCGTCGACCCTCGTCAACAAGGGGCTCGAGATCATCGAGGCACACCTGCTCTTCGACGTGCCGTACGAGCGCATCGAGGTCGCGGTGCATCCGCAGTCGATCGTGCACTCGATGGTGGAGTTCACCGACGGCTCGACCATCGCGCAGGCCTCACCGCCCGATATGCGCCTGCCGATCTCGCTCGGGCTCGACTGGCCGAACCGCGTGCCGGGCGTTGGCACGCCGCTGGACTGGACGACCGCGCAGACGTGGACTTTCGAGCCCCTCGACACGGATGCGTTCCCCGCGGTCGCCCTCGCCAAGAGCGTCGGTGAACGCGGCAGCACCTGGCCTGCCGTCTTCAATGCGGCCAACGAGCAGGCCGTGCTCGCCTTCCACGCCGGAGCCATCGGCTACCTCGACATCGTGGAGACCATCGAGCGCGTGCTCGACGCTCACGTGCCGCCCGGCGAGCTCACCCTCGAGTCGCTCGCCGAGACCGAACTCTGGGCGCGCGCCGAGGCCGACCGCCTCATCGCCTCCCGCTGACGCGGCAGATCATCCCAGGCCACCCCGGTTTCGCAGCGCGCCCCCGCCGAGGAGGACGTGCGCTACGAAAACGGGGTGATCTGCTGGAAGGTGCGGCCTAGCCGGCCGGGGTGGCGGTCGGCGTCGGCGTCGAGGTGGAACCGCCGCTGCCGGCGGCCATCGTCTGCTGCACGAAGCTCGCGAAGACCGAGGCATCCGAGACACTGCCGGTGTACATCGTGCCGTTCACCAGAACGGTGGGGGTGCCGAAGTAGCCGTTCGCCGGGTTGACGAGGTTCTTGTCGCTTGTCGCTGCCTTCGTTCGAGCGGTGATCCACGACGAGAACGGCTCGTCGTTGACGCACTTCGTGATGGCATCGCTGCTGGCACCGGCGCCCTTCAGAATTGAGAGCAGCTTGTCGTTCTTCATGCCGTTGCCGTTCTCGGCAGGCTGGTTCTTGAACAGCGCAGAGTTGACGGCGAAGAAGGCGCTGGGCTTGGAATTGGCCACACATGAGGCGGCGTTCGCGGCCCGGGTCGAATAGCGGTTACCGTTCGACGACGCATCCAAGATCGCGACGGGGTGAATCTCCAGGGTCGCCAGGCCGCCGTCGATCCACTGCCCGAGTTGCGTGGCGTTTGTCGTCTCGAACTGGTTGCAGATCGGGCACTGGTAATCGAGGTACACGATGATGTGCGCCTTGTCAGGGGTCGCCGACTCGTCCGTCGGCACCGGGGTCGCGTTGGCCGGCTGTGCGGGCGAGGTGACGGCCTTCGTCGTAGAGGTGAGCACGATGCCGCCGCTGGCCATGTTCTTGGGGCCGGGGCCCGCGGGCTTGATGCTGCTGACGATCACCAGCGCGATGATCGCGAGCACGGCGATGACGGCCACCGATACCGAGCCCTGCACTATCCACTTGCGTCGCTTGGCACGCTTGGCAGCCTCTTCCCGCATGATGCGCGCCGTCTCGCGCGCGGCCTCCCGGCGATCCTTCTTGGGAACACGGTCTGAGCCTGAGCCGGATGCCATTGCACTCCTTGGTCGGGGTCGGCCGTGACTCACGGCGCGCGGGGACAGTACCCATTATGGCGAGTGGTTCCCTATGAAGTTGCCGTGTATCTACGGCGCCGCCACTCGGCTCACTTGTTGTTGCCGTTGTTCTTGCCCGGGCCGGTGCCGGGATCCTTGCCTTTACCCTTCGAGGGCGCGCCCTTGTCGTCTTTCGTATCGGGGCCGTCGTTGCTGGAGGGAGCGGTCGTCTGCGTGATGGTCGGCGCCGGCTTCGGCGGCAACGCCGCGGTGAGATCGGCGCGCACGAGATCGATCGAGGCTTGTATGCGGGCCTGGCGGTCGGCGCTCACCGCGCCGGATGCCGTTGCCCGGGTCAGCTGCGTCTGCAGCGCAGCCAGGGCGAGGAGCGCGGCCGCGGGGTCTCCGGCCGCCGCCGACTTCGTCACCGTCATGACGGATGCTTCGAGCGACTTCGCCACGGACGTTCCGATCTCCGCCTTCGTGGCTGTGCATCCGCTGAGCGTGGAGGCGAGGAGCACGACCGCGACGATGCCCAGCCGGGCTCGCCGCGCCTCCGCGCGAGTATTCCGGCTCATGGCTGCACACTCTTTTGGAGTTGCTTGAGATGCGTTCCCAGGGTGCCGGAAACGGAAGGGTACGGGCTCGGTGTCGGGGTCGGATGCTTGTCCGCAGCGCCCCAGGCGAGGACCCCGCCCGCCGCGGCGATCACTATGACGACCGCGCAGGCGACGCCGATGATGCGTCGAGAAGCCGGGAGAGTGCGCGGCGGGCGCTCACCCGGTGGCCGCTTGCTCGGTGCCGCGGGATACCGCAGCGTCGCCGCGGTCGGATTGTGCTCTGCAGTACTCGGTGTTGTCGGGGGCGGTGTTGTCGGAGACCGTGTCGTCGCGGGCGGCGCAGTCATCGCGACCGTTGGTGAGGCGCCACCGATCGGCACGGTGGGTACGGTAGCGACGCCTGCGGGCACCGTCGCATCGTTCGCGACGACGACGCTGGCAGCATTGGCGATGCGGCGGGTGGCGACGGCGGCATCGGCGGCAGACATCCGCTGGTCTGGATCGAGTGCGGTCATGGCCGTGAGCAGCGAACCCCAGTCGTGGCCCAGCGCCCCGGGCACATGCGGTTCACGGCTGAGCCTCGCGCTGGCCGACTCGACGGCGGTGCCGGGAAAGGGGTTTTCGCCGGTCAACGCCTCGAGCAGCACGATTCCGAGCGAATAGACGTCGGTGGCGGGGCCGACCTCGCCGCCTCGGGCCTGTTCGGGGCTGAGATAGCTGGCCGTGCCCATGACGACGCCCGTCGAGGTCAGGCGCGACGAGTCGATGAGGCGTGCGATGCCGAAGTCGGCGAGCTTCGCCAATACCGGGCGCCCCGGCAGGCCCCCGGTCGCCAGCAGGATGTTGGCCGGCTTGACGTCACGGTGCACCACGCCCCGACCGTGCACATAGTGCAGCGCCTCGGCGACGTCAGCACCGATATGTGCAATCTGCGTCGCATCCAGGCCGTAGGCGATCGCGTCCCGCAGATTCCTGCCGTCGACGACCTCCATCACCAGAAAGGCACGTTCGCCCGCATCCGTCGCCTCCGTGCCGGCGTCGAAGAGAGTGACAAGAGCGTGGTGGTTGAGCGAGGCGAGGGTTTCGATCTCGACTCGTTGCCTGCCGAGCTCGGCGGCGTCGGTCGAGTCGGCCAACAAGAGTTTCAGGGCCACCTGACGGTGCAGCATTCCATCGTCGGCGCGATAGACGGATGCCATGCCGCCGCGCCCGATCAGCCCAACGATGCGATATCGGTCACCGATCAGGCGACCGATGAACGGATCATCTGCAACGACGCTCACCTGCCACCTCCCCTTGCCCGCGCGGTCTCCATGGTAACCGCGGTCGCGAGACGTGCCCACAGCGCACAACCAGCCCATCCACAGCGACCCAGCACTACTCTTGGCCACGTGGAATCCGTACTCCTGTTCATTCTCGGCGTCGTCATCGTGGTCATCGGCCTCGCTCTGTCGATCGGCCTGCACGAGATGGGGCACCTGGTTCCCGCCAAGCTCTTCGGTGTCAAGGTGACGCAGTACATGATCGGCTTCGGCAAGACGCTGTGGTCGCGCAAACGGGGCGAGACCGAGTACGGCGTGAAGGCCATCCCGCTCGGCGGCTACATCGCCATGATCGGCATGTTCCCGCCCGAGAAGGGTGCCGAGCACGGTCGCGACGCCAGTACCGGCTTTCTGCAGACCATCGTGCAGGATCAGAACACGGATGCCGCCGGCTACCTCGAGACCCTCGCCGAAGGCCTGCCCTCCGAGGTCGCCGTCACCGAAGACGACGAGCGTCGCTCCTTCTACCGTCTGGCCGTGTACAAGCGCATCATCATCATGCTCGGCGGCCCGTTCATGAACCTCGTGATAGCTCTCGTGCTCTATGCCGTGCTCCTCAGCGGCATCGGCGCGCAGCAGTACAGCACCACCGTTTCGAGCGTGTCGCAGTGCGTGCTGGCGGCGACGAGCACGCGCCAGACGTGCGAGGCATCCGACCCACAGAGCCCCGCAGCGGCGGCCGGGCTGAAGACGGGCGACAAGCTCATCAGCTACAACGGGGTGGCCGTCACCAGCTGGAACCAGGTGACGAAGCTCATTCAGCAGTCGCCGAACCAGACGGTGCCGGTCGTTGTCGAGCGCGATGGCGCGCGCACCGACCTCACGGTGATGCCCCAGGTCTCCAAGCGCTACGTGACGGATGCCAACGGCGCGGTCGTGAAAGACGCATCGGGCAACGACAAGACCCAGGACGTGGGCTTCATCGGCATCGGGCCGGGCACCGAACTCGTGCAGCAGCCGCTTTCGAGTGCATTCACCGCGGTGGGCAGCAACATCGGCTCGGTGGTGCACATCATCGTGAATCTGCCGGCGCGCATGGTGGATGTGTGGAATGCCGCATTCGGCTCCGAGGCGCGTGACGCGAACGGGCCGGTGGGGCTCGTCGGCGTAGGGCGACTCGCTGGCGAGATCGCCAGTACCGACACTATTCCGGTGGTCGCGAAGGTGCAGACCATGATCGGGCTCGTTGCCTCGCTGAACGTTGCACTGTTCGTGTTCAACCTGGTGCCGCTGTTGCCGCTCGACGGCGGGCACGTCGCCGGGGCGCTGTGGGAAGGCATCCGTCGCTTTTTCGCGAAGCTGTTCAAACGGCGCGACCCCGGCCCCGTCGACATGGGCAAGCTCATGCCGCTCACCTTCGCCGTGATCATCGTGCTGGGCGCCATGAGCGTGCTGCTGGCCTATGCCGACATCGTGAAGCCGATCAACCTCTTCGGCTGACGCCTCCGACGCAACATCCAGAGACGCAACCTAGACTGATTGACGTGGCAGCGATCAATCTGGGAATGCCGAAGGCTCCCGAAACCCTGGCCCCGCGGCGCAAGTCCCGCCAGATCAAAGTCGGCAAGGTGCTCGTCGGCGGTGATGCACCCGTGAGCGTGCAGTCCATGACGACGACGCCGACCACGAACATCAACGCGACGCTGCAGCAGATCGCCGAGCTGACGGCATCCGGATGCGACATCGTGCGTGTCGCTGTGCCCAGTCGTGATGACGCGGAGGCGCTGCCGATCATCGCCAAGAAGAGCCAGATTCCGGTGATAGCCGACATTCACTTCCAGCCGAACTACGTGTTCGCGGCCATTGATGCCGGATGCGCCGGCGTGCGTGTGAACCCCGGCAACATCCGCAAGTTCGATGACCAGGTGGCCAAGATCGCGGCGGCGGCGAAGGCGGCGGATGTCTCCATCCGCATCGGCGTGAACGCCGGCTCGCTTGAGCCCAGCATCCTGCAGAAGTACGGCAAGGCCACCCCGGAGGCGCTCGTGGAGAGCGCGGTCTGGGAGGCGAGCCTGTTCGAAGAGCACGATTTTCACGACTTCAAGATCTCGGTCAAGCACAACGACCCCATCGTCATGGTGAAGGCGTACCGGCTGCTTGCCGAGCGCGGCGACTGGCCGCTACACCTCGGCGTTACCGAGGCCGGGCCGGAGTTCCAGGGCACCATCAAGAGCGCCACCGCCTTCGGAATCCTGCTCGCCGAGGGCATCGGCGACACCATTCGCGTGTCGCTGTCAGCGCCCCCCGCGCAGGAGGTGAAGGTGGGGCTGCAGATCCTGCAGTCGCTCAACCTGCGGGAGCGCAAGCTTGAGATCGTCTCGTGCCCCAGCTGTGGGCGCGCCCAGGTGGATGTCTACAAGCTGGCCAACGACGTCACCGCCGGTCTGGAGGGCATGACCGTTCCGCTACGCGTCGCCGTGATGGGGTGCGTGGTGAATGGGCCGGGGGAGGCGCGTGAGGCCGACCTGGGCGTGGCATCCGGAAACGGCAAGGGCCAGATCTTCGTCAAGGGCGAGGTCATCAAGACCGTGCCGGAGTCGGAGATCGTCGAGACCCTCATCGCCGAGGCCAACCGCCTGGCCGCCGAGATGCCCGCGGGCGAGAGTGGCGCCCCCCAGGTCGTCACGGTCTGAGCGGCCGTGCCGGCAGCTTCGCACACCTCGGTAAAGTAGAGCGCGTGCCTACACGCCTCTCCAACTACTTTCTCCGCACCCTTCGTGAAGACCCGGCCGACGCCGAGGTGACGAGTCATCGGCTGCTCGTGCGCGCCGGCTACATCCGTCGCCAGGCGGCAGGCATCTTCGCCTGGCTGCCGCTGGGGCTTCGCGTCAAGGCCAAGATCGAGACGATCATCCGCGAGGAGATGACCGCCGCGGGAGCGCATGAGGTGCACTTCCCACCGCTGCTGCCCAAGGAACCGTACGAGGCCACCGGGCGTTACGACGAGTACGGCCCGCTGATGTTTCGGCTCAGCGATCGCAAAGACGCCGGCTACGTGCTCGCCCCCACTCACGAGGAGGCGTTCACCCTGCTCGTGAAGGATCTCTACTCGAGCTACAAAGACCTGCCGCTCACGATCTTTCAGATTCAGGACAAGTACCGCGACGAGGCTCGCCCCCGTGCCGGCCTGCTGCGCGGCCGCGAGTTCACGATGAAGGATGCATACTCATTCGACCACACCGACGCCGGCCTCGACGCCTCGTACATGGCGCAGCGCGACGCTTACGAGCGCATCTTCACGCGGCTCGGCCTCGAATACGCCATCGTGCAGGCGGATGCCGGCGCCATGGGCGGGTCTCGCTCGGAGGAATTCCTGCACCCCACCCCCATCGGTGAGGACACCTTCGTGCGTTCGGCGGGCGGATACGCGGCCAACGTCGAGGCCTTCACGACGGTCGTGCCCGAGTCGCGCTCGTACGAGAAGCTCACGCCGGCCGAGGTGCTCGACACCCCCGAGTCGCCCACGATCGCCTCGCTCGTCGCGCTGGCCAATGAGAAGCACCCGCGCCCCGACGGCCGTGCCTGGACCGCCGCGGACACACTCAAGAACGTCGTGCTCGCCCTGCGCAACCTCGACGGCAGCCGTGACCTCGTGGTCGTGGGCCTTCCCGGCGACCGCGAGGTCGACATGAAGCGCGCTGAGGTCGCATTCGCCCCCGCCGAGGTCGAGCCCGCCAATGAGGCAGACTTTGCCGCCCACTCCGGCCTCGTCAAGGGCTACATCGGTCCGTGGGGTGCCGACGGCGCGGTTCTCGGCGAGAAGTCGGCCACGGGCATCCGCTACGTTGTCGACCCGCGCGTTGTCGACGGCACCGGCTGGATCACCGGCGCGAACGTCGACGGCAAACACGTCTTCGGCCTCGTGGCAGGCCGCGATTTCGCGCCGGATGCCACGATCGAGATCGCGGAGGTGCGTGCCGGTGACCCCGCTCCCGACGGTTCGGGTCCGGTCGAACTCGCCCGCGGCATGGAGATCGGTCACGTCTTCCAGCTCGGCCGCAAGTATGCGGAGGCGTTGGGCCTGAAAGTGCTCGACGAGAACGGCAAGCTTGTCACGGTCACGATGGGTTCGTACGGCATCGGCGTCACCCGCATCCTGGCGATCATCGCCGAGCTCAATAACGACGAGAAGGGCCTCATCTGGCCCGAGACCGTGGCTCCGTTCGACGTACACGTGGTTGCGGCCGGGCGCGACGCGGCCATCTTCGAGGTGGCGGAGACGCTGGTTGCCGAGCTGGAGACATCCGGATTCGAGGTGCTCTTCGACGACCGCCCCAAGGTGTCGCCCGGCGTCAAGTTCGGAGACGCCGAGCTCATCGGCGTGCCGCGTGTCGTTGTCGTGGGCCGCGACGCCGCCGACGGTGTCGTCGAGCTCTGGAACCGCCGCACCGGCGAGCGCACCCCCGTGCCGCTCGCCGAGGTTCCCGCCCGCCTGCGCTGATCCCGCTCGCCCGATTCGGGTAACGGAATGGCGTGTGGTCGGGTACCGTAGAGAGTTGACCCGCGTGGCTGAATCCGCGGCACGAAAACGAATAGAGGAGGCCGGCATGGACATCGACCTCAGCGTCTTGCGTCTCATGGAACGCGAGCGAGAGATTCCCTTCGAGGAACTCGTACAGATCATCGAGCAGGCGATCCTGACGGCGTACCTCAAGCACACCGACCAGCCGGAGCCCAAGCACGGCCATGGTGACGACACGCCTGCGCCGGCACGCGTGCACCTCGACCGCAAGACCGGTCACGTGAGCGTCTTCGTGCCGGAACTCGACGAGGAGGGTGCGGTCATCGGCGAGTCCGAAGACAGCCCCAGCGACTTCGGCCGCATCGCCGCGTTCGCCGCGAAGCAGGTCATCAACCAGCGTCTGCGTGACATCGCGGATGACGCGGTGCTCGGCGAGTTCCGCGGTCGCGAGGGCGACATCGTCGCCGGTGTGATCCAGCAGGGGCCGAACCCCCGCATGATCCACGTCGACCTCGGCTCGATCGAGGCGATCCTGCCCCCCGAGGAGCAGGTTCCCGGCGAGGACTACACGCACGGATCGCGCATCCGCGTCTACGTCACGAGCGTGTCGAAGGGGCTCAAGGGGCCTTCGATCACCGTTTCGCGCACGCATCCTTCGCTCGTGCGCAAGCTGTTCTCGCTGGAGGTTCCCGAGATCGCCAGCGGTCTCGTGGAGATCGTCTCCCTGGCCCGCGAGGCCGGTCACCGCACCAAGATCGCTGTGCGCGCGACGGAACCCGGCATCAACGCCAAGGGCGCCTGCATCGGCGAGCTGGGGCAGCGTGTTCGGGCGGTCACGGCCGAACTCAACAACGAGAAGATCGACATCGTCGACTATTCTCCGGATCTGGCGACGTTCGTGGCCAGCGCGCTGTCGCCCGCCAAGGTGACCAGCGCGTTCGTCATCGATCAGTCGCTGAAGGCGGTGCGGGCCCTGGTGCCCGACTACCAGCTCTCCCTGGCGATCGGCAAAGAGGGCCAGAACGCCCGCCTTGCCGCCAAGCTCACCGGCGCGAAGATCGATATCCAGCCGGACTCCATCCTCGAAGAGAGCTAAGGGCGAATCCTTCACTCGAAGAGCGGTGTGTAAGATGGAACCCGTTAGAACGTGCATTGGATGCCGTTCGCGCGCTCCCCGATCTTCTCTTCTGAGGGTCGTTGCCCGGGAATCACAACTTGTGGTGGATGAAACCGCCACGTTGCCCGGTCGGGGTGCGTGGGTGCATCCGACTATCGAGTGTTACACCACAGCCACCCAGCGACGCGCCTTCGGGCGAGCACTGCGGGCCGCGGTCGCGCTCGATACACACACACTAGAGAACAGGCTGAACGGCGAAGTGATCACACATGAGTGACAACTAATGAGCGGCTCGAAATGAGACCCGTCCGTCATTAACGGTCTGCCCCTTTCCGGGCGCAGGCCCGGAACAGGAGAATTGTGGCTGCAAAACCACGCGTACACGAGGTCGCAAGCGAACTCGGTGTCGACAGCAAGGTAGCCCTTGCAAAGCTCAAAGAAATGGGCGAGTTCGTTAAAGGACCGTCCTCCAGCATCGAACCACCGGTCGCGCGCAAGCTGAAGGCTGCGCTCGAGGCCGACGGAATCAAGGCCCCCGCTAAGGAGGCTGAGGCACCCAAGAAGGCTCCCGCTCCGGCGAAGCCTGCTGCTGCCGCGCCCGCACCTGCTCCGGCAGATCCGGATGCCCCTGCCGCACCCGTTCCGGCCGCGCCGCTTTCGGTCGCAGAGCGCCAGGCGCTCGCCGCAGAGAAGGCTGCCGCCGAGAAGGCCGCTGCCGACAAAGCCGCGAGCGAGCAGGCGTCTCAAGAGAAGTCCGCGGAAGGAACCCCGGCAGCGACCGACGCGAAGGGCGCAAAGCCCGGCGACGCCGCGGCACCGCGCCCCGGCGCAGCTCGCCCGGGCAACAACCCGTTCTCGACCAACCAGGGCATGGGCCAGCGTCCCACCAACCCGCGCCCGGGCAACAACCCGTTCGCCAGCGCGCAGGGCATGGGCCAGCGTCCGACCCCGAGCAACATCCCGCGTCCGGCCGCTCCGCGTCCGGGTTCGCCGCGCGTCGGCGGCCCGCGCCCCGCAGGATTCGGCCAGCGCCCCGGTGGCGCAGGCGGTGCCGGCGGCGGTCGCCCCGGCTTCCAGCGTCCCGGCGGTGCCGGTGCCGGCGCCGGCGCTGCAGGCGGTTTCCAGCGGCCCGGTGGCGGAACGGGCTTCGGTCCGCCCCGTCCCGCCGGTGGTGGTGGTCGTGGTCGTGGACCGGGCGGCGGCACGGCCGGCGCGTTCGGTCGCGGCGGTGGCAAGAACCGCGCCCGCAAGTCAAAGCGTACGAAGCGTCAGGAATTCGAGCTGCGCGAGGCCCCGTCGCTGGGTGGCGTGAGCGTACCCCGCGGCAATGGTGACACCATTGTGCGGTTGCGTCGCGGCGCATCCATCAGCGATTTCGCCGACAAGATCGACGCGAGCCCCGGCAACCTGGTGACCGTGCTGTTCCACCTCGGTGAGATGGCAACGGCGACCGAGTCGCTCGACGAGGCCACCTTCGGCATTCTCGGTGAGGAACTGGGCTACAAGATCCAGATCGTCTCGCCCGAAGACGAAGACAAAGAGCTGCTCGAGGGCTTCGACATCGACCTCGAGGCAGAACTTGACGAGGAGAGCGACGACGACCTGCAGGCACGCCCGCCGGTTGTCACCGTCATGGGCCACGTCGACCACGGTAAGACCCGGCTGCTCGACGCCATTCGCAACGCCAACGTCGTCTCCGGCGAGGCCGGCGGCATCACGCAGCACATCGGTGCGTACCAGGTGGTCACCGAGCACGAGAACGTTGAGCGCGCCATCACCTTCATCGACACCCCGGGTCACGAGGCGTTCACCGCCATGCGTGCACGTGGTGCGCAGGTGACGGACATCGCGATTCTGGTTGTCGCAGCCGACGACGGCATCATGCCGCAGACCATTGAGGCGTTGAACCATGCGCAGGCCGCAAACCTGCCGATTGTGGTTGCGGTGAACAAGATCGACAAGCCGGATGCCAACCCGGCCAAGGTGCGCCAGCAGCTCACCGAGTTCGGTCTGGTTGCCGAAGAATACGGCGGCGACGTCATGTTCGTCGACGTCTCTGCACGCGAGAACATCGGCATCGACAAGCTTCTGGATGCCGTGCTTCTGACCGCGGATGCCGGGCTCGACCTGCGCGCCAATCCCGACAAGGCCGCCCGCGGTGTCGCCATCGAGGCCCGCCTCGACAAGGGCCGTGGCTCGGTGGCGACCGTGCTCATCCAGTCGGGAACGCTGCACGTCGGCGACCCGATCGTGGCGGGAACGGCCTATGGCCGTGTTCGCGCCATGATGGACGAGAACGGCGACGCCGTCGCGGAGGCGACCCCGTCGCGGCCGGTGCAGGTTCAGGGTCTCTCCAGCGTTCCACGTGCCGGCGACACCTTCCTCGTCACCGAGGAAGACCGCACGGCCCGTCAGATCGCCGAGAAGCGCGAAGCCGCCGAGCGCAACGCCCTGCTGGCCAAGGCCCGCAAGCGCATCAGCCTCGAGGACTTCACCCGTGCACTCGAAGAGGGCAAGGTCGAGTCGCTCAACCTCATCATCAAGGGTGACGTTTCCGGTGCCGTCGAGGCGCTGGAGGAGTCGCTGCTCAAGATCGAGGTCGACGACAGTGTTCAGTTGCGCATCATCCACCGTGGTGTGGGTGCCGTCACCGAGAGCGACGTCAACCTGGCGACGATCGACAACGCGATCATCGTGGGCTTCAACGTGCGCCCCGACACGAAGGCGCGCGAGCGTGCCGCTCGTGAGGGAGTGGACATTCGCTTCTACTCGGTGATCTACAACGCCATCGATGAGATCGAGAGCTCGCTCAAGGGCATGCTCAAGCCGGAGTACGAGGAGGTGCAGTCGGGTGTCGCGGAGATTCGCGAGATCTTCCGCTCCTCCAAGTTCGGAAACATCGCCGGTGTCATCGTGCGCTCGGGTACCATCACGCGCAACGCCAAGGCGCGCGTCATTCGCGACGGCGTTGTGGTGGGCGACAGCCTGGCCATCGAGTCGCTGCGTCGGTTCAAGGACGACGTCACCGAGGTGCGGACGGACTTCGAGGCCGGCATTGGTCTGGGTAAGTTCAACGACATTCAGATCGGCGACGAGATCGAGACGATCGAGATGAAGGAAAAGCCCCGCGATTAGTTGCTCGGGTCGGGGTCCTACGTGCCTTTACACAAGTGAAGAGAGCGTAGGACCCTACCCCGATTCACTTTTGTGAAGGCACGGGGACCCCAAAGGAGTCAAGCTCCACGGGGGGAGAGAGGGAGACATGGTTGACCCGGCTCGGGCGAGAAAGCTCGCCGACAGAATCAAGGTGATCGTCGCCAAGCGGCTCGAGCGCGGGCTGCGCGACCCGAGGCTGGGCTTTCTCACCATCACCGACGTGAAGGTGACCGGCGACCTGCAGCACGCCAGCGTGTTCTACACCGTCTACGGCACGGCGGAGGAGCGCGAGGGCACGGCTGCGGCCCTCAAGGCCGCGACCGGTCTGCTGCGCACCGAGGTGGGCAAGAACATCACCTCGCGGCTCACGCCCTCGCTGGAGTTCATCCTCGACGCGATTCCGGAGAATGCCGCGCACATCGAGGATCTGCTGCGGGAGGCGCGCGATCGTGACACGGAGGTCGCCGGGCTGGCGGCATCCGCGCACTACGCCGGCGACGAGGATCCGTACATCAAGCCCCGCGAATTCGTCGACGACGAGGACGAATCCGACGCGCTCGATCGCGACGGCGAATAGCCTTCAACCGATCTAGCTGGGCAGGGTGTAGCCGCCCTGTGCACGGATGGCGAGGCTGTCGCGCAGGAGACCGGCGAGCGCGCGGTCGCGCTGCGTCGCATCCGGCCAGAGCGTCACGATCTCGGTGTCGGTGACGGGCTTGTGGGCGGCGCGCAGCTCGGCCATGATCAGGCCGCGAACCTGGCGGTCGCTGCCCTCGTACTTCTTCTGTACCGCCTTGCGCGGACCCGTGTGCTCGGGGTACCCGGCGGCTCGCCACGAGCAGGATCTCGCCAGCGGACACGATTCGCATCGCGGTGCCCTCGCCGTACACACGATGGCGCCGAGCTCCATCAGGCCCGCATTGAACGCTCGGGCCTGCGGGGGATCCTGCGGCAGCAACGCCTCCATCGCGGCCAGATCTCGCCTGGCCGACGGCGGTGACGGCTCGCCCTGCCCGGCGACCGCGCGGGCTATGACACGGCGAATGTTCGTGTCTACGACCGGATGCCTGTGCCCGTACGCGAACGCGCTGACGGCCCGAGCCGTGTAATCACCGATCCCCGGCAGAGCCAGCAGCTCATCGACATCGTGCGGCACCACCCCGCCGTGCCGTTCGGCGATGGACACCGCGCAGGCGTGCAGCCACAGCGCGCGACGGGGATAGCCGAGCGAGGCCCAGGCCCGTACGGCCTCGCCGGCGGGTACCGCCGCGAGATCCGCTGGCGTCGGCCAGCGCTCCAGCCACTCCTCGAGGCGGGGAACGACGCGGGAGACGGGGGTCTGCTGCAGCATGAACTCGCTGACGAGCGTGCCCCACGCAGAGAATCCGGGCCGGCGCCACGGCAGATCCCGCTGGTTCTGGGCAAACCAGGCGATCACGGTGTCGGCCAGCTTTGATGAGCCTGTGCCGCGCTCTGACGGGTCGCGCCGCGGGGGCCGCGACTGCCCTGCCCGTATGCGCGATCCCATCCCTCCAGCGTAATCGGGCGGCGGCGAAGGCTAGGCTCGCATCATGGAGCTCATCGCCACACCCCGCATCGAGTTTCTGCGGGGGATCACCGCCGAAATCACCCACAACTATGGCAGGGGTCGTGTCATCGTCGCGGTGGATGGCATCGAGGGCTCGGGCACGAGGGAATTCGCCGACGGACTCGCCGAGACCTTTCGCGAGACCGGGTATGACACCTTTCGCGCGTCGATCAACGATTTCCACAACCCTCGCGAGCGCCGTCGTCGGCTGGGCGAGGACTCCCCGCAGGGCTTCTACGAGGATTCTTACGACTACCGCACCTTTCGCCGGGTACTCATCGACCCATTCCGCATGGCGGGCAGTGCCGGCTTTCAGACGGCGGCGTTCGATGTTCGACGCGATGACAATCGCCAGTCCCGGTGGCTGACCAGCGGCAAAGACGCCGTACTCATCGTCGACGGTGTATTCCTGAACAGGGACGAACTGCGAGGAATCTGGAACTACTCGCTCTACCTCGAGGTCCCGTGGGCGAGCGCGTATGCGCGTCTGGCCGCCGAGTTCGGCGTCGACGCCGATGCGGATGCCGCATCAAACTCGCGCTATCGTCGCGGTCAGGAACTCTATCTTCTCGATGCGTTCCCGCGTGGGCGTGCCAATGCGATCGTCGACAACACGAATGCCGAGAAGCCGACCCGGGTCTTCGCCGACAGCTGCTGAACGCGGCTCAGCCCCGCTGCATCCGCTCGGCGACGGCCGCTCGACCCAGAAACGCGCCGGTGCGCTCCACCTCGTGTACGAGTTCGACCAGCGCGGCGTTGACGGGTGCCTCGCGGCCGAGGCGGGTGGCGGCCTCGACAACGGCGCCGTTCAGATAGTCGATCTCGCTCGGCTGGCCGCGTCGAATGCTCTGCAGGGTCGAACCGGGGTTTGGCGTCGACCCCATTCTTCGGCCGATCAGCCGGGGCAGCTGCTGCGCAAGAGAAGCGGGGGCCACCACGAACGCACGCAGGAGGCCGTTGCTGAGCCCCTGGATGCTGCCGTACCGAATGCCGCTCGCGAAGCCGGTGCGCACAGCTTCGCGCATGCTCGCCGTGATGATCGGCACCAGCACGGCGGAGCTCAGCGTCTCCTGCGCGCTCAGGCCCGTGATGGCCGGCATCGCATTGACCTGGTTGACGATAAGTTTCGTCCACTGGGCGCCGATGAAATTGCTCGTCGCCGTCGCTGGCATCACCGCACCGAGCACATCCGCGGCGTAGATCGCGGGCACTCCGGCCTCTCCGTCTCCTGCTCCGATGTACGTCGATCCGGCCGTGGTGACGGTGATCTGGCCGGGGGAGAGAAAGCTCGCCGCGTACAGGGCCAGCGCGCCGACGCAATCTGAGTTGGGGAGCAGCGTCGATGCCGTCTCGAGCCCGGTGAGACCGTTCTGCACGATGACCACCGGAATCTCGTCGAGAAGCTGACGGTGTGCGCTGAGGGCTGCCGGGGCATCCTGTGCCTTCGTGCACAGGAACACGAGCTCCGGCTGGTGCTGCAGGCTTTCGGATGACTGCACATGCGCCGTGTGCTCGCCCCACGCCCCCGAGAGACGCAGCCCGCCACGACGGATCGCCGCGAGGTGCTCCCCGCGAGCGGTGACATCGACCTGGTGCCCGCCGCGATCGAGCAGGGCGGCAATGGTGCCACCTATGGCGCCTGCCCCGATCACGCCGATTCGCATACGTTCAGTTTAAGCGCTCGAAAGCCTCTCGCGCCGACGGCTACTCCCCTTGCAGGATATCGATGGGGATACGGCCCACACCCTGCTGTTCGAAGCCACCCGCTTCACCGCGCGAGAGACTGTCTTCGACATGGAGCGGCGTCTCGAAGCCCTCACGAGCCTCAGCGGCGCTCAGCTCTTCTCGTCTGGCGACGGCGTCGCCGCGCCGAGCTTGAAGAGCCGTGCCGCGTTGTCTTTGAGAATCATCGGCACCACCTCCGGCTTCATGGGGAGCTTGCTGAAGTCGCTCATCCAACGCTCCGGTGTGATCACCGGAAAATCCGAGCCGAAGAGCATCTTGTGGCGCAGCAGGGTATTCGCGTATTGAACGAGCTGCGGCGGAAAGTACTTCGGCGACCAACCGGAGAGGTCGATGTACACCCGTGGTTTGTGCGTGGCCACGGCCAATGCTTCGTCCTGCCAGGGGAACGAAGGGTGGGCGAGAATGATGTCCATGTCGGGAAAATCGGCGGCAACGTCGTCGACGAGCATCGGGTTGGCGTACTTGAGCCTCACTCCTCCGCCCCCGGGCTGGCCGGCGCCCACACCGGTCTGGCCGCTGTGGAACAGCGACACCAGGCCGTGCTCGGCAATGACCTCATACAGCGGGTACGCACTGCGATCGTTGGGGAAGAATCCTTGCGTGCTGGGGTGGAACTTGAAGCCGCGCACCCCGTAGTCGCTGATCAGTCGCTTGGCCTGCTCCACGCCGGCCTTGCCGCGCGCCGGGTCGATGCTGGCGAAGGGAATGAGCACATCGGAGTTTTCTGCCGCGAGGCGCGCGATCTCCTCGTTCGAAGGCTCGGGATCGAGGCCGTCCTGCGAGATGGAGTCGACGGTGAACACGACCGCCGCCATCTTGCGCTCGCGATAGTACGCCGCGAGCTCGGGGATGCTGTACTTCGGCATCGAGCCGATTCCGAAGTACTCGCCCATTGCCTCGTTGCCGCCTGCATCGTCGGATGTCTGGCTTGTCGAGCGGTGCACATGGGTGTGAACGTCGATGGCGACGATCTGGTCAAGGTCGATCTGCAGTTCGCTCATCAAACGAGCTCCTCGGTGTAGGTGGCTGTGGTTCGCTCACGCACGTCTTCGGGCCGCACGCCCGGGGTGCATTCTGTGAGGATCAGGTTACCGTCTCTCACGTGGAAGACGGCGAGGTCGGTGTAGATGCGAGTGACGACCCGAAAGCCCGTCACGGGAAAGGTGCATTGGGGCACGATCTTTGGCGCGCCCGCGCGATCGACGTGCTCCATGCACACCCAGACCTCGGGGGTACCGGCGACGAGATCCATTGCGCCGCCCACCGCCGGATTGCGGCCGGGAACGTACCAGTTCGAGAGATCGCCGGTCTCGGAGACCTGCAGCGCGCCGAGAATCGTCACGTCGAGGTGGCCTCCGCGCACTATCGCGAAGGATGTCGACGAATCGACTATTGCCGCGCCCGTGATCAGGCTGACCGGCCGCTTGCCGGCATCCGTCAGATCGGGGTCCTCGTGCTCGGCGCCCGGGTACGGCCCCATGCCCAGGATGCCGTTTTCGGCGTGCAGGAAGATCTCGCGATCGTCAGGCAGAAAGTTGGGCACCGCCAGCGGGATGCCGACGCCGAGATTGACCGTGTAGCCGTCGAGCAGATCCTGCGCCAGGCGGCGGGCGATGTCGTCGCGACTCAGGCCGGTGAGCGTCGCGCTGGTGCTCTCGTTGACGCTCACGCGATGCTCTCTCTTTCCCGGTAGTCGAACGTAGCCGGCACCGGCGGGCCGGTCATGACGATATGGTCCACGAATACTCCGGCCAGATGCACGTCGTCGGGTGCTATCTGGCCCGCTTCGACGAGTTGCTCGACCTCCGCGAAGGTTGTGCGTCCGGACATCCCCGCAACCGGGTTGAAATTGCGTGCCGTGAGATGGAAGCGCAGATTTCCCTTGCGGTCGGCCTTCTGAGCCTTGACGAGCCCGAAGTCCGCGGCGATGCCGTACTCCAGCACGTGCAGGCGCCCGTTGATTTCGCGACATTCCTTCTCCGGAATATACGTTGCTGCCACGCCGTCGCGGTATGCCAGCGGGAACGTTCCGTCAGACAGCATCGTTCCCGCTCCCGATGGCGTGAAGAAGGCCGCGATGCCGGCTCCTCCGGCGCGCAGGCGCTCGGCGAGAGTTCCCTGCGGTATCAACTCCAGCTCGACCTTGCCGGCGAAATACGCCTCGTAGAACTCCGGAAGGATCGGGAACGACGCGGTGACGCGGCGCACTCTGCCCTCCATGACAAGGCGCGAGACCCCGGTGAAGTCGTGCCCGACGTTGTTGACTATCACGTGCAGGTCGTGCAGGTCGAGCTCGCAGAGGGTGTTGATCAGCGCATCAGGCCGCCCGGAGCTGCCGAAGCCACCGACGGCGATCGACGCGCCGGACCATACAACCTCGAGTGCTTCCGTCAGTTCAGCTCTGAACTTGTCGATCATCGTGCATCCTTTGCGGTTGGTGAGATTCCGAACAGGTGATGCCAGCTCATCCTAATGACAGGGTAGCTGAAAACACTCTTCCGCTTGGCAGAAGCCGGATGTGCCGACGGCGGTTGCGGATGCGCGTTCGATGAGTTCTGCGGGCAGGCTCGCCAGGTAGTGCTCGGCATCGAGTGCGGCGACCGTGCCCGACGCAGCTGCCGTCACCGCCTGCTTATAGCTATGGTCCACGACATCCCCGGCGGCAAAGACCCCGGCGATGTTCGTTCGCGAGCTGCGTCCTTGGACGGCGATGGTGCCCTCGGGCGTGAGATCGAGCTGACCGTGCACGAGGTGGGTGCGGGGGTCGGCGCCGATTGCGACAAATACGCCTGAGACATCCAGCGCCGTCTCGCGACCGTCGGCCGTGTAGCCGGCCGGGCCGGATCCGATGATGATGAGCTGGCGCACTGGCGCGTTCTCGGTCGCTGACATCGGACTGTTCACCATGGCTCCCTGAGTTCTGGAGCGTCCGCGAACCGAACGCGGCCAGCACCAATTCTGCAATGGTCGCAATGCGCAGAATCGAGCTCAACAGACTTTCCACGGCGCGGAAACGTCGTGTGACGCGCAGACCCGCACGAGCGCCATAACGGTCGTGCGGGTCAGCTTTACTCGTGTGATCAGTGGGCTTCGGCCAGCTCGTGCAGTTCCTCGCCGACAGACGGCGCGACCTCGCGAGGGCGTTTGCCCGACGGCATCGCGAGCGCGATGACCGCGGTGAGCGCCAGTACTGCCGCACCGACATAGACGGCCGGGATGGCGGCACCCACGTAACCGGTGGGAGTCAGGGTGCCACCGGCGCCCGTGAAGACCGCCGTGAGCACCGCCACGCCGAGCGCAGTGCCGATCTCGCGCAGCGTGGAGTTGGCGCCGGATGCCTTTCCATGGTCGTCAGGCACCATATTTGCGAGCACGGCCGTTGCGCTCGGCGCGAAGACCAGGCCCATTCCGATTCCGGCGATGAGGAAAGCCGGAAGCAACTCGCCATACGGGGTGGTGGCCGTCATGACGAATGCAAGCCACGCCATCGAGATGGCGAGCAGCGACAGTCCGACGACTATCGGCAGCCGGGTGCCAATGCGGGGCGCGAGCAGGCCGGCCAGTGGCGCCACGATCATGGGTGCAAGCGTCCACGGCGTGGTCATGATTCCCGCCTCGAGAGGGCTGTGCCCCTGCACGATCTGCAGGTACTGGATCAGGATGAAGACGGCGCCGAAGATGCCGAAGCTGAAGCCGACTCCAACGAGGTTGGCCACCGTGAAGCTGCGGTCGCGGAACAGTCGCAACGGCAGTAAGGGAGAACTCGTGCGCAGTTCCCAGAAAATGAAGACGGCCAGCAGTGCCGCCCCGCCGATGAGCGAAGCGAGCACCTCTGTGCTGTCCCAGCCTGCGTCGTTGCCGCGCACGATGCCATAGACCAGGCCGAGCACGCCGAAGCCGGCAAGAAGCATTCCGACCACGTCGGCGCGTACACGGTTGCCGAAGCTGTTCGGCAGCGCTATCAGCGCGAGCGGAATGGCGAGGATGCCGATCGGCACGTTGAGCCAGAAGATGGCCTGCCAGTTCCAGCCCTCGACGACCGCGCCGCCGATGAGCGGGCCGACGGCTACGCCGAGACCCGAGATGCCGCCCCAGATGCCTATCGCGGCCGGACGCAGCCGCTTGCTCACCGAGCCGGCAAGCAGCGTGAGGGAGAGCGGCATCAGTGCGGCGGCACCCACGCCCTGCAGCGCACGTGAGCCGATGAGCATCCACGGTTCGGAACTGAGCGCACTGAGCGCGGACGCGCCGGTGAAGAGCACGATGCCGATCAGAAACACGGTGCGCCGGCCGAAGCGATCGCCAAGGGCCACGGCCATGAGCATGAAGGCGGCGAAGGCCAGTGCGTAGGCGTTGATCACCCACTGCAACTGCTCGATTGTCGCGGAGATATCGCGGCTGATCACCGGGAGGGCACTGGTCACGACCAGATTGTCGAGCGTTGCCATGAACATCGGCAGGGATGCCGCGATGATGGCGAGCCACACCGGAATGCGGCGACGGGTGATAGGCACGATTACTCCCAAATGTGGTAATTGAATGATTACTAAACTTGAGATTAGTTATCGACTGATAACCTGTCAAGTGTGAGCGAAAATATTTCAGAACGGGCGCCCGGTACCGAGCGTATTCCGGCGGCCGAGCGGCGCGAGCAGATTCTCGCGTCGGCGTCGAGGGTCTTCGGGGAACGCGGCTATGCGGGTGCCACGACCGACCAGGTAGCCCAGGAGGCGGGCATCAGCCAGCCGTACGTCGTGCGCATGTTCGGCAGCAAGGAGAACCTCTTCGTCGAGGTGCTCGGGCGCGCCCTGGAGAAGCTGGTTGTGGCCTTTCGCGCCTCCATCGCCGCAAGTGCCGTCGCGAACGAGAACGTCGAGGCCCGCAGGGCACGTTTCGGGGCGACGTACGCCGATCTCATTGCCGATCGCGGCATCCTGCTTTCGCTCATGCAGGGCTTCATCATGGGGCATGACCCGGTGATCGGCGCGGCCGCGCGCAACGGATTCCTTGAGATCTACTCCATTCTGCGTGACGAGGCCGGCATGGGGCCGGATGATGTGGTCTCCTTTCTGGCGCACGGCATGCTGTTCAACACCCTGATCGCCATGCGCATGACTGATGAGTACGGCTCCGACGACTACGTGACCGAGCTGATGGCCTGCACCTTTCGCGGCAAGCTGGACATCGTGCTGGATGCCGTGACGCGGGCGGGAAAGACCCCGTGAATCAAACGCCGTCGGCCAGCGGCATCCTGCTCGTCGACAAGGCCCAGGGCTGGACCAGCCACGACGCCGTCGCGCGCACGCGTCGGCTGGCAGGCACGCGCAAGGTGGGCCACGCGGGCACGCTCGACCCGATGGCCACGGGCCTGCTCGTGCTCGGCATCGGCAGCTCAACCCGACTGCTGACATACGTCGTGGGCGCCGACAAGGAGTACGAGGCGACGATCCGCCTTGGTGCGGGCACCTCCACGGATGACGCCGAGGGCGAATTGCTGGTCTGGGCGCCTGCGGCGAGTGTCCGTGCTCTCACTGATGACGCGGTGCGGGCGGCAATCGCCGAGCTCACCGGCCACATCAAGCAGGTTCCGAGCGCGGTGAGCGCCATCAAGGTCGACGGAAAACGTGCGTATGCACGCGTGCGTGCCGGGGAGGACGTGGTGCTTGCCGCCCGCAGCGTCACCGTGACGAGCTTCGAGCTGCTCGACTCCGACCCGGTGAACCTCGACGATGGCGTCTGCGCTCTCGATCTCCGGGTGCGGGTCGAGTGTTCCTCGGGCACCTACATTCGCGCGCTCGCGCGTGACCTGGGCGCGGCGCTCGGTGTGGGCGGGCACCTCACCGCGCTGAGGCGCACACGCGTCGGTCCGTTCCGGGTGGCGGATGCCGCCTCGATCGAGGGCATGGACGTCGCGGCGCGCCTCCTGGCGCCGGCGAGCGCGGCATCCGCCCTGTTCCCCCGATACGATTTGACGACGGAGCAGGCCATCGATTTGGGGCACGGCAAGCGGCTGGAGTTGCCCGATGCTCAGCTCGATCAGCTGCCCGGCGGTCCGGTCGCGGCGATTGCGCCGGACGGCCGGCTCGTCGGTCTCGTAGAGTTCTGGGGGAGCCAGGTCAGAGTGCTGGCCAACTTTCCCGCGGACGAGATCGTCGCGGGTTCGCCCTCGAATGGAGCAGACGAAGAGTGATCGAATGGTTCACCACGGCGCAGATCGTCGTGGCCGTGATCGCGGGTGTGCTCTGTATCGTCGTCGGGTTGATCGGTCGCGCACCGGGCGACCTCACCATGGGCGCCACGGCTCTCGTCGAGCTGCTGCTGATAGCGCAGCTTGTTGTAGCCATCGTCTCCCCGTTCGCAGGCAACGAGCCGACCGGGTCGCTGGCCGAGTTCTACATCTACCTCATCTCCGCTCTGATCCTGCCATTCGCCGGCGGATTCTGGGCACTGCTCGAACGCAACCGCTGGAGCACGGTCATCCTGGGAGTGGTGTGCCTGGCGATTGCCGTGATGCTCTACCGCATGAACGCCATCTGGTTGGTTCAGGGGGCATAAGGCTGCCTCACGGCCTGCGATAATTGACACGATATGACTGAGAAACCCGTGGCGAGTTCCGTACCGCATCCGACTGCCGGCCGCCGCGTTTCCGGCGTCGGCCGCCTGCTCATCGTCGTCTACGGCATTCTTGCCTTGGCGGCCACCGGGCGCAGCGTCTTCCAGATCATCGACCGCTTCGGTGAAGCGCCGGTGGCGTTCACTCTCTCGGCGCTCGCCGCGGTCGTGTACATCGTGGCCACCATCGCCCTCATCGCCCCGGGCGCTCGCTGGTATCGCGTGGCATGGTCGACCATCAGCTTCGAACTGTGCGGCGTTCTCATCGTCGGTTCGCTGAGCCTGTTCCTGCCGGCGGCGCTGGGCTTGAGCAGCATCGACCCGTTCGGGCGCCAGTCCACCGTGTGGTCGGTTTACGGCATGGGCTACCTGTTCATTCCGCTCGTTCTTCCGATTCTCGGCATGCTCTGGCTTGCCCGCCACCGTCCGGCGGAGACAGCGTGAAGGTCTTTCGCGGCCTTGCAGCCGTTCCGGAGAATTTCGGGCCGAGCGCCGTCACCATTGGCAAGTTCGACGGGGTACACACGGGCCATCGCGCCGTGATAGGCATGCTCACGAGCGTCGCGGATGCCGAGGGCCTGCAGTCCGCGGTCGTCACCTTCGACCGCAATCCGCTGCGGCTGCTGGCTCCCGACAAGTGCCCTTCCGATCTGGTCGGCCTCGAGCAGAAGCTCGAGCTGCTGGCGGGTACGGGCGTGCAGGCCAGCCTGGTGCTGGCTTTCGACCGCGCGTTCTCCTCGCAGACGCCCGAGCAGTTCGTGCGGCGCATCCTGGTCGATGCCCTGCACGCGAAGGTTGTGCTCATCGGCAGCGACTTCCGCTTCGGCTCGCGCGGTGCGGGCAACATCGACACGCTCACCGCGCTCGGCGCTGAGCTCGGTTTCCGCGTACAGCTCATCGACGATGTGCGCCCCGAAGACGGGCGGCGCGTGTCATCCACCTGGATTCGCCAGCTGCTCGCCGAGGGCGACGTCGCACACGCCGCGCGGCTGCTCGGCCACATTCCGGCCGTGCACGGCGTTGTGGTTCACGGCGCCAAACGCGGCCGGGAGCTGGGTTTTCCCACGGCCAACCTCTCGCCCGAGTCCGAGGGGCTGATTCCCGCCGACGGGGTCTACGCCGGATGGCTCACCGACGCCGGAGAGAGATATCCCGCAGCCATCTCGGTCGGCAACAATCCGACGTTCGAAGGGGTGCCGCAGCGACAGGTCGAGGCGTACGTTCTCGATCGCGACCTCGACCTCTATGGACACCGGGTGTCTATCTCATTCGTCGAACGCATCCGCGGAATGGTGGCGTTCTCCGGCATTGACCCGCTCATCGCCCAGATCGCCGACGACGTGGACCGGGCCCGCCGCATCCTCGCCTGACGATTCGTTACTCAACCACCGAAGCAGCAGGCAGCGGCCCCCGGCCGAACAGGAAGAGCACTATGGCCTCGGCGCTGCCGTGGATTTCAGGGCCCCGGCCGAGCTTCCAGTCGGCATCGGTGGCCACCAGAGTGCGCCGGCGCAGCACTTCCTTCTTCTCCAGCGGCAGGATCATGGTGCGCCCGAGAGCGACAGCACCCGTCACGGTGCCATCGATCGCCAGATCGATGCCCAGGGGCTGCGCCATGTCGAATCCGTGCACAACGACCTCGGTCAGCTCGCCCAGGCCCAGACGACCGGTACCCGCGAGCTTGAGTGCGGCGATGTGCCGCAGTTGTGCGACGAGCGTCGCATAGCTCGCCTCCGCCGCGCGCAGGCTCAAGACATCCATCGCCCTCATCGGGTTCACGTGCGTGCCGACATATTCGCGCAGGCCGGTCTTGAGCATCTGGCCCGTGCTGCTGCCGACCCGCCACACCAGGTGCCCGGCGACATCGCGCACACGCCAGCCTTCACACAGGCTGGGTGACTCCCATTGCTCGGGGGTGAGCCCCTCGAGCATGCCGGCCAGGCGCACAAGAATGCCCCCGATGGCGGCGTCCCAGTGAGAACTCACGCCTGTCTCATCGACCCTCGGACGCTGGCTCAGCGGCAGGTATTTCGCAAACTCGGCCATGCGCACGAGTCTACGTGCGGTGCAAGGAGGCCGCCCGTCGCGCCGGTAGGCTGAGGTGGTGCCACAGCCTCGCAGCCTTCCCCTGTGGCACGGTCGAACGCTCGCGCTGCTCGGCATCCTGCTCGTTGCATTCAACCTGCGCACGGCGGTCGCGGCGCTCTCTCCAATCTTCTCCCAGGTGCGGGCGGATATCCCGCTCGACAGCCTCGCCGTCGGCGTGCTGGGCATGCTGCCTCCGGTCTGCTTCGCGCTCTTCGGAATTCTCACGCCGTTGTTCACGCGGAGGGCGAGTCTCGAACTCGTGGTGGTGCTGTCGCTGCTTGCGATCATCGTCGGTCACCTGCTGCGTGCGGTATCCGGTTCGTTCGCGATTCTCACGGCAGGCTCGGTCATTGCGTTCGCGGGCATGGCTGTCGGCAACGTGCTGCTTCCGCCGCTGGTCAAACGGTATTTTCCCGACCGCATCGGCTTGATGACCTCGCTATATGCGACGGTTCTGTCTCTGAGTACGCTGCTGCCACCGCTCGTCGCCGTTCCTGTTGCCGACGGGGCGGGCTGGCGCCTTTCGGTGGGCATGTGGGCTGCGCTTGCCGTTATCGCCGTGCTGCCGTGGATGGCGATTCTCCTGAAGCGCAGTCCCCATGCCGCCTCGGCGGGCGAACTCATCGAGGAGGCGGAGCCACGTGTCCTCGGGCGCGTCTGGCACACCGCCCTGGGCTGGTCGCTGGGTGTGGTCTTCGGCATCTCCTCGGTGAACGCCTACGCGATGTTCGCCTGGCTCCCCGAGATCCTGCACGACACGGCGGGCACGGATGCGAGCCAGGCAGGCGTGCTGCTCTCGCTCTTCGCCGGTATGGGGATCCCGTCTGGGCTGCTGATACCGGTTCTCGCCTCCCGCATGAAAAACGTCGGTGTGCTCGTCTATGTCGGCGTCGTCGCCTTCCTTATCGGCGATCTGGGGCTGATCTTCCTGCCGGGCACGGCAACGTGGGTGTGGGTCGCTTCTGCGGGTCTCGGCCCACTGCTGTTTCCGCTCTGCCTCGTTCTGATCAATCTGCGCACGCGAACTCACGCAGGCGCGGTTGCGCTGAGCGGTTTTGCGCAGGGCATCGGGTACACGCTGGGCGCACTGGGACCTCTTGCGGTCGGAGTGCTGCATCAGGTCTCTGGCGGCTGGATTCTTCCGCTCTGGGTGCTGCTCGGAACCGCGCTCGTTGCAGCGCTCGCCGGGTTCGTGGTCGCTCGTCCACGCCTGCTCGAGGACAGTTTCGGGCGCTGAGCCGCGGTCGAGGCGGCGCCGTGTGCGCCGTGCCTGATCTGGGTACGTGCCTGCTCAGGGCACCAGTTCGCTGCGGTGGATGAGCGCCGCCGCACCGATGAGCGGGCCCGCGCCGGAGAGACCGGACGGCACCACCCGCACCTTGCGTACGAAGGCGAAATGGTGGCGACCGACGGTCTGCTTGATCACGTCGAAGAGGTCGGGAGTGGATTGCGCGAAGCCGCCGCCGATGGCGACGATGTCCAGGTCGAGCAGCGCCGTCGCGCTCGCGATGGCCTGACCGACGGCCGTGCCCGTGCGCACTATCGCGTCGTGGGCGACGGGATCGCCTGCCGCGTATGCCGCGGCAAGTTCCTCGCCGGTTGTGCCCGTGAAGCCCTGCGTGCGCGCCCAGGCGACGGTGTGCGGGCCGGATGCCATCGCCTCCAGCAGCGAGGTGCTGCCGAAGGTGTTCTCCCCGACGATTCCGGCGACCTCGATGTGGCCGATGTGTCCCGCGTTGCCGCCGGAGCCTGTCAGCACTCGACCGCCGGAGATGAGGCCGCCCCCGATGCCCGTGGAGATGACCATGCCCATCACGTTGTCGACGCCCTGGGCGGCGCCCACCCAGTGCTCGGCGAGCGTGATGGCGACGCCGTCCATCTCCAGGTGCACGGGCACCTCGCCGGCGATCGGATGCACTATCGAGGTCACGAAGTCGCGCAAGGGGTACCCGCGCCAGGCCGGCACGTTGAGGGGGGAGACGTGCCCCACGGAACGCTCGATGGGACCGGCGCACCCGATGCCGACGCCCACGAGCGTCGCATCCGTCGGCAGCGTTTCGAGTGAGTTCATGACGACCGATCGCACCGAGTTCTCGATGTCGACGCTGGCCGCATTGCGCCCGGTGGGCTGGCGAAAACGGGTGCCGTCGACGAGCACGCCATCGGAGGTGACGAGCGCGGCCTCCACCTTGGTGCCGCCGAAATCAAGGGCGAGGGCAACGGATGTAGTCACGGCTTAACTTTAGGGGCTTGAGCGGTGGCGGAAGCCCTCGCCCGGGAATGCTGCTTTGTTCGCCTACATCGAACATTCGTTGCCGACCACCTTTCGCGAGGTAGATTCATGTGGTCGGCAACATAAATAGACAAGGCGAAAAGGAAGGCAATCATGAAAGCACACGTCATCAACGAGTTCCGTGGGGAGGTCGGGGCATGAGCATCGTCTGGGATCCCTTCACCCTCGGTCGCACGCACTTGCAGCACCGTCTGGCGATGGCACCGATGACCCGCAGTCGCGCGCAGGCAGATGGCACCCCCGGGTCGCTGACCGCGGAGTATTACGCGCAGCGTGCGTCTCTTGGGCTCCTGATCACCGAGGGTGTGCAACCCTCCGACGACGGCCAGGGGTACATCTTCACGCCGGGCATCTACCGCCCCGAACACGTCGCCGGATGGCGCGAGGTGACGGATGCCGTTCACGCGGCCGGAGCGAGCATCTTCCTCCAGTTGATGCATGTCGGGCGCATGTCTCACCCTGACAACACGCCGCACCATCGGGCGCCTCTGGCACCATCGGCGATCGCCGCAGGCGTTGACATGTTCACCCTGTCGGGAAGGCAGCCCACCGCCGAGCCGCGCGAGATGACCGCCAAGGACATCGCCCAGACCATCGCGGACTTCCGCCATGCTGCGGCATCGGCGGTCGAGGCCGGTGCCGACGGTGTCGAAATCCACGGAGCGAATGGATACCTGTTGCACCAGTTCCTCTCGCCCAATGCGAACCATCGCGCGGACGAATACGGAGGCTCGGTCGAGGCGCGGTCGCGCTTCGTCGTCGAGGTCGTGACTGCCGTCGCTGAGGAGATCGGGGCCGACCGCGTCGGCATCCGCCTCTCGCCCGGCCTGCCGATCGGCGGCATCGATGAGGGTGACACCGCCGGCGAGCAATACCGGCATCTCGTGAGCGAGCTCGCGCCGCTGGGCCTGGCATACCTGCACGTCTTCCACGCTGGTGACGATGAGCTTCTCCGTGACATCCGCTCGGCCTGGCCGGGAGCGTTGTTGGTGCTCCGCGCCGGACGTACGCCCGATGCCGTCGGCCAGGACGTCGAATCCGGCCTGGCGGATATCGTGCCGATCGGGCGATGGGCCCTTGCCAATCCGGATGTTGTGGAGCGGCTCAGAACCGGTGCGCCCCTCACCGAGGCTGATCCCGCAACGTTCTATGGTGGGGGAGCGGCGGGCTATACGGACTATCCCGCCATCGAAACCGCGACGAACTGACGAGGAACCCATGACGGCCCAGCCCGCGACGCCCCCGCTCTCCGCAGCGCAGGACAACCCGTTGAGCTGGGCCGTCTTTACCCTGGCGCGCTCCCATCGCGCGCTGGCCGCATCCCTCCTCGCACCACTCGGCCTGTTTCCGGGCCAGGAGCTCATGCTCTTCCAGCTCTGGGACTGCGACGGTCGGTCACAGAAGGAACTGGGGGACCTCCAAAAACTGGATCACTCGACCGTCGCCAAATCCGTGCAGCGCCTGGAGCGGGCGGGGCTCGTCACCCGGTCGCGATCTTCGGAGGACGGGCGCGTGACCCTCGTTCATCTCACGCACAAGGGTCGAGCTCTCGAGCAACCGGTTCGAGCAGCCTGGGCGGAACTCGAAGAACGTACCGCCCACAGTCTCTCCGCAGACCAGCGAGAGGTATTCGCCACAACCGCAGCGCGGCTTCTCGCCGCAATCGAAGCGACACCGCCCGCGCCGCTCCTCTTGAACTCCGTCGAGGCCAGCGAGTGAACGATTTCGTCGAAACGAACCGTGCGAATTGGGATGAACGCGTACCCGCCCACGTAGAGGCATACGGCGCGACAGCCTTCGCTGACGATCCGGATGTTGTATCGGGTATCGTGCAGGCCGACTATGACGTACTCCGCCCTCTTCTTCCTGCCTCATCTGTCCGTGGCCTGACGCTGGCGCATCTTCAATGCCACATCGGCACGGACACCCTGAGCTGGGCGCGTCTGGGGGCTCAGGCCACCGGAATTGATTTCTCTCCCGAGTCGATTCGAGTCGCGCGCGAACTCGCCGAGCGCGCCGGAGTTGACGCCCGGTTTGAGACATGCACCGTGGATGAGGCTCCGGGCGTCGTCAAGGAACAGTTCGACGTCGTTTACACCAGCGTCGGAGTGCTCATGTGGCTGCCTCGTCTCGATACCTGGGCCCATGCCATCCACAGCCTTCTGAAACCGGGAGGTACGTTCTACGTGCGCGACGCACACCCCGTATTGAACGCAATCGACTACGACCGCACCGATGGGCTGCTGGTGCTCAAACAGCCCTATTTCGAGAGCGATGAACCGACCCGGTACGACCACGGAACGACCTATGCGGACGACGAGGTGCGCTTGGCGAATTCAACGACGTTCGAATGGTCGCATTCCCTTTCGGAGATCATTCAGTCTCTTTTGACTGCGGGCCTTCGCCTCGAGGCATTCCATGAGAGCAAGACAATTCCCTGGCGGGCACTTCCGAGCTTCGTCGAGTCGTCGGAAGGATACGTTCACCCAGGCGATCCGAACGCGTTGCCGCTCGAATTCTCTTTGGTCGCCCGAAAGCCATAATGAGCGTATGGAAAACCGCCTGTTCTCGCTGGCGACGGACTTCTCATCTGATCGCTTTCCTGACGCTCATCATGTGATCGTGGCTGGAAGCACCAGCACTGGCCAGCGCACGCCGTCCAGCGACATCGATCTCCTGGTTATCGGACCGCCTTCCATGTTTGACGGAGCGGCCACGAGCCTTGCGCAGACCACTCAATACGGTGGCGAGATCTTTGAGGTGTTCGCCTACACCGCCGAAGCGTTTGATTCGTGGGCGAGCAAAGGTATCGACGAAAGCCGTCCGACTATCGTGCACATGCTGCTTGATGGAATTGCCATCAAGCACGGTTCCGAACTCACCGATCTTCGCGGTTCCTATCAGGAACGGATCAGCGCCGGACCCCGCATATCGGATCACGAACTCGATCTTCGTCGATACCGCCTCACCGACCTTGCTGACGACCTCATCTCCTTAACTGATGCTCTGGAGGTCGCCGTCGTGAAGGCGGCACTGTTCGACGAACTCGCAAGCTTCCTGCTTCTCGCGAACAATCAATGGCTCGGCAGCGGAAAGTGGCTCGCGCGGCGCCTCCGCCAGTGGGACGGACGGATCGCACACGAGCTGACGGACGCGCTTCTCAGCGACGATTCCGCTCTGCTGCTTGCCAAGACATCCGAACTTCTCGAACCATACGGCGGACGGCTGCAGGCGGAATTCGTGCGATAACCGTTCTCTTCCCAACAGTAGACACTCGAGTTGGCCGTTGCGCCCTTTCGCGTCAGATGCGCCACCCCTGCTGGCGCAACCGTGACGAACTGGCGCAACGCTGGCACACAGTGGAGGTGGTCAGCGAACTGTGCGCATTTGAGCAACGGATGCGCAACCGTAGCAATATGGGCTCGCTGTTTCTAAGCTGAAGATGGTGAAGATTCCAGCGGGAGGTGTGGCGATGTCGATGAGCGACACAGACGAGATACTCGCCGTCAAGGCCGCCGAGCTCTACTACGAGGCCGGCAAGACGCAGGACGAGATCGGCGTGGCCCTCAGCGTGAGTCGCTGGAAGGTCGGGCGGCTGCTCGTGCAGGCGCGCGAACAGGGGTTCGTGCGCATCGAGATCGTGCACCCCAGCGCTCGCCGGTTCTCGCTCGAGCGCGAGCTGTGCGCAGCGTACGGCCTCGTCGACGCCGTCGTCGTTCCCGTGCTCGACTCCGATGTGCAGGCGCGCGTCGCTCAGGCCGCCGCCGACTACCTCACCACGCTGCGCCCCGTGCCGCGCACGCTCGGCGTGAGCTGGGGCCGTACGCTGCAGGCTGTAGCCGCGCGGCTGCGACCCGGCTGGGCGGTCGGCGTCAACCCCGTGCAGATCAATGGCAGCGTCTCCAGCACTCGGCAGGCTACCGCAGCGGCCGACACGGCCGTCATCATCGCCCGTAAGGCGCAGGGCACGGCGACGCTGCTGCCCAGCCCCGCCATCTTCGAACAAGCCGCGACGCGACGCGCCATCGAGGCCGATCGATCGGTGCAGAGCGTGCTTGAACTGGCTCGCAACGCATCCGCCTATCTCTTCAGTGCCGGCGTTGCCGACACCAGTTCGGTGCACGTGGGCAGCGGCTACCTCAGCGCCGACGAGGTTGCCGAACTGGCCGCCCGAGGCGCGGTCGGTGACGTCGTCGGTCGCTTCATCACGGCAGACGGCAGCGTGGCCGACGATGAACTCAACGGCCGAACCCTCGGCATCACCCTGGACGAACTGCGCGGCGCGCGCACGAGCATCGCGGTGATAGCCGGGGAGTCCAAGCACGCCGTGTGCCGCGCCGTCGCCGTGAGCGGGCTGTGCACGATTCTCATCACAGACGAGGCGAGTGCGCACGCGCTGCTGGAACCCGTCGCAACAGCGCCAGCCGCAACAGAACCCGTCGAAACCGAACCCATCGAAGCAGAAGGAGCGAAGTGACTCTCGAAACCCCCACGGCGAGGAACCTGTCTCCCGCCGCGCGAGCCGTCGATGTGCTGGGCGGAGACCTCACCGAAGCCGGTCTGCGTCGGTACCTGCACGGCATTCCCGGAGTTGACGCCGTCGGTCTCGAGCAGCGTGCTGCCGGCCTGGCCACGCGCTCCATCAAGACCACCTCGAAGGCGCGGGCGCTCGACACCATCATTTCGCTCATCGACCTCACGACCCTCGAAGGCGCAGACACGCCCGGCAAGGTGCGCTCGCTCGTGGCCAAGGCGGTGAACCCCGACCCGTCCGACGCCTCGGTTCCGCGGGTCGCCGCGGTGTGCGTGTACGGCGACATGGTGCCGTATGCGGTGCGCGCCCTGGGCGATGCACACGCCTCGGCGCACGGATTGGGCGGAGGCATCAACGTCGCGGCCGTCGCCACGGCGTTCCCGAGCGGTCGGGCCTCGCTCGCGGTCAAGCTCGCCGATACGGCGGATGCTGTGGCCGCCGGTGCGGATGAGATCGACATGGTCATCGACCGGGGGGCGTTCCTCTCGGGCCGCTACGGGCTCGTCTTCGACGAGATCGTCGCGGTCAAAGAGGCATGCCGCCGCAGCGACGGCACATACGCCCACCTCAAGGTGATCCTGGAGACGGGCGAGCTCAACACCTACGACAACGTGCGGCGCGCCTCCTGGCTGGCGATCCTCGCCGGCGGCGACTTCATCAAGACCTCCACGGGCAAGGTGTCGCCGGCAGCCACCCTGCCGGTCACGCTCTCGATGCTCGAGGTCGTGCGGGACTGGCATCGCATGACCGGCGAGAAGATCGGCGTGAAGCCGGCAGGTGGCATCCGCAGTTCGAAAGACGCGATTCGCTACCTCGTGACCGTTGCCGAGACCGTCGGAGAGGAATGGCTGCGCCCCGAGCTGTTCCGCTTCGGAGCGTCGAGCCTCTTGAACGACGTGCTGCTGCAGCGCCAGAAGATCACAACCGGCCACTACTCCGGCCCCGACTACGTAACGGTGGATTGATCCATGAGCTTTCTCGAGTACGCCCCGGCCCCCGAGTCGCAGGCGATCCTGAACCTGAAGAGCGAGTACGGCCTCTTCATCGACGGCGAGTTCGTTGACGGCAGCGGCACGCCGTTCGCCACCATCTCGCCCGCGACCGAGAAGAGAATCGCCACGATCTCCACGGCAAGCGAAGCGGATGTCGATGCCGCCGTCGCCGCCGCCCGTCGCGCCTACGAGAAGACCTGGTCGCGCATGCGCGGCTCCGACCGCGGCAAGTACCTTTTCCGCATCGCCCGGCTCGTGCAGGAGCGCGCCCGCGAACTGGCCGTGGCGGAGAGCCTCGACAACGGCAAGCCCATCAAGGAGAGTCGCGACGTCGACGTTCCGCTCGTCGCAGCCTGGTTCTTCTACTACGCGGGCTGGGCCGACAAGCTCGATCACGCCGGCGTGGGCCCTGCGCCGCGCGCGCTGGGTGTCGCCGCGCAGGTCATCCCGTGGAACTTTCCGCTGATGATGCTCGCGTGGAAGATCGCTCCCGCGCTCGCCGCGGGCAACACCGTCGTGCTCAAGCCCGCCGAGACCACCTCGTTGACCGCGCTGCTTTTCGCCGAGATTCTGCAGCAGGCAGAGCTGCCGGCCGGCGTCGTCAACATCGTCACGGGTGCGGGGGAGACCGGTCGACTTCTCGTCAACCACCCGGATGTCAACAAGGTCGCCTTCACCGGCTCCACGGCGGTCGGCCGCGAGATCGCCCGCTCGGTCGCCGGCACAGACAAGAAGCTCACACTCGAACTCGGCGGCAAGGCTGCGAACATCGTCTTCGACGACGCGCCCATCGACCAGGCGGTCGAGGGCATCGTCAACGGCATCTTCTTCAACCAGGGCCACGTGTGCTGCGCGGGCAGCCGCCTGCTCGTCCAGGAATCGATCCACGATGACGTCGTGGAGCGGCTCAAGCAGCGGCTGTCGACGCTGCGCCTCGGTGACCCGCTCGACAAGAACACCGACATCGGCGCCATCAACTCGGCCGAGCAGCTGCAGCGCATTCGCGAGCTCTCCGACATCGGCGAGGCCGAGGGAGCCGAGCGCTGGAGCGCCGACTGCGCGATTCCCGAGAACGGCTTCTGGTTCGCCCCGACGATTTTCACGAATGTGTCGACGTCGAGCCGCATCGCCCGGGAGGAGATCTTCGGGCCGGTGCTTTCGGTGCTGACCTTCCGCACGCCGGCCGAGGCTATCGCCAAGGCGAACAACACGCCGTACGGGCTCTCTGCGGGCATCTGGAGCGACAAGGGCAGCCGCATTCTCGCCGTCGCAGACCAGCTGCGCGCCGGCGTGATCTGGGCCAACACCTTCAACCGCTTCGACCCGGCCAGCCCATTCGGCGGGTACAAGGAGTCGGGCTACGGTCGCGAGGGTGGGCGGCACGGTCTCGCCGCGTACTTGAAGCCGGCGACAACCGCGTCTCGAGTAGGGGCGCGTAGCCCGCGTATCGAGGTCGGGCCTGCCGCAGGGGATCTCGAGACGCGCGCTGAGCGCGCTACTCGATCAGCGGGTCGCGCGAAGAAGGGAACCACCAAATGAGCCGCCTCGCCATTCCCAAGACGTACAAGCTGTTCATCGGCGGAAAATTCCCGCGCAGTGAGTCAGGCCGTACGTACGAGATTCTCTCGTCGAAGGGCGCCTTTCTCGCCAACGCGGCCAGGGCCTCGCGCAAGGATGCTCGGGACGCCGTGGTAGCGGCGCGCTCTGCCGTCACCGGTTGGTCGGGTGCCACCGCGTACAACCGCGGCCAGGTGCTCTATCGCATCGCTGAGCTGCTCGATGGGCGCCGCGCGCAGTTCATCGCGGAGATCATCGAGACGGAGGGCGTCACATCCGCCGCCGCATCGGCCCAGGTCGACGAGGCCATCGACCGCTGGGTCTGGTACGCCGGTTGGACCGACAAATACGCGCAGGTCAGTGGCAACGCCAACCCGGTAGCCGGCCCGTACTTCAACCTCTCGGTGCCCGAGCACACGGGCGTCGTCGCCATCGTGGCGCCACAGGACTCCTCGCTACTCGGCCTTGTGAGCGCGGTCGCGCCCGCGCTCGTCGCGGGCAACACCGTGGTCGTCATAGCGAGCGAGGCGCTGCCGTTGTCTGCCATCAGCCTCGCCGAGGTGCTCGCGACGAGCGACGTTCCGGCTGGCGTGGTCAACATCCTCACCGGTTCGCCCGCAGAGATCACGCCCTGGCTGGCCTCGCACGCCGATGTGAACGCGCTCGACCTGGTCGGCGCCGGCGCGCTCGACTGGGTTGATCTGCAGATCGCTGCGGCCGACACGCTCAAGCGTGTGCTGCAGCCCGAGAACGGGCCGGATGCCGCCTCGCCGGCCCTCGACCGCATTCTCGCCTTCACCGAGACCAAGACCGTCTGGCATACGAAGGCGCTCATTTAGCGCCGACGCACCAGCCTGACGCGCTGGCGTGGCGTACCGAGCCGACGCATTTCGACCTTCCGATCGTGAACGAGGGTCGATTCGTGACGGCTCACCTGCGTAATCGAGATCGTTGCCGATGGTGGGGTGGCGTCTGCCTCGCATCCGAGTGATGATGGATGCAAAGGGGAATGCGACGGGAGCCACAGGTGCCAGGCAGTAGCGTGACGGCCTTCATCGGCGACAGCCTCACCGAGGCCGGGCGCTGGCAGGAGTGGTTCTCCGACGAGGAGGTCGCGAACTACGGCGTCGGCGGGGACACCACCGATGACGTGATCTCGCGGCTGTCCCAGGTGATCGAGGCGCGCCCCGGAACCGTCGTGCTGCTCATCGGCACCAACGATCTGGCCTGGCGACGCTCGGCAGAGCACGTGGTGCGCAACATCGAGACGATTCTGGTGACGCTGCGGCGGGATCTGCCTGACTCGCAGATTCTCGTGCAGTCCGTCATGCCGCGTGACCGTGAGTCCGCCGAGATCGTACGCGAGATCAACCGGCATCTGTGGCAGTTCGCCCCATCCGTTCGCGCCCAGTATCTCGATCTGTGGCCGTTGCTGGCTTTGCCCGACGGCGAACTCAACCCCGAGTACAGCCAGGACCGCCTGCACCTCAACGACACCGGATACGAGGCCTGGCTCTCCGAGTTGCGTCCGGCTCTCGAGGCATTGCGCGGACTGCCGCCGAGCAGCCGTGCGATCTACCTGCCGAAGGGCCTTGCCGGTCCCACCTAAAAAGTGGCAGCCGCGACGTTAGACCCGTGTCGCGCCGCCCGCAGCCGATTCGAAGGCGGCAAGGGCGGCATCCGAGAACAGCACGAAGCGAACGAGCGTGGGTGCAAGACCCTCCGCATGCGTGCGCGCAGTCTCGTCGCGCACCGTCTCGACCGCGATGCGTGCGGCGTCGTGCATGGGCCAGCCGTACACCCCTGCCGAGATCGCGGGAAACGCGATGCGTGTCGCTCCGAGCGTGCCAGCGAGGCGAAGGCTGTTGCGATAGGCGTCGGCCAGGAGCGCGGAGCGGTCTTGCCGGGCGTGCCACACTGGGCCGACCGTGTGGATCACCCAGCGGGCGGCAAGCTGGCCGGCAGTGGTGGCGACGGACTGTCCCGTGGGGAGCCCCTGTGGGAGCGTTGTCTGCCTCAGCGCGCGGCAGGCGTCGAGAATGGCGGGTCCGCCAGCGCGATGGATGGCGCCGTCGACCCCGCCGCCGCCCAGCAGGCTGGAGTTCGCCGCGTTGACAATGGCGTCGACGGCCTCGTGCGTGATATCACCGCGAATGAATTCGAGGGTGGTCACGACGACTCAACTGCGGTTGTTGGAGAGTTCGAACACGGTGAGCAGTTCGGCGATAGCCTTCTCGCGTTCGGGGGCGCCGGCGTCGAACATCTCCGTGACATGCGTCTTGAGGTGGTTCTCGACCAGGAGCTTGTTGAGCGAGCCGAGCGACTTCTGGATGGCCAGCGACTGCGTGATGATGTCAACGCAGTATTCCTCGTTATCGATCATCTTCTCCAGGCCGCGCAGCTGCCCTTCAAGGATGCGCGCACGATGCAGCGCCCTTTTTTTAATGTCCGGGATCACGCCATCAGCATAGCCGGATCGGCGATACCGGGAGGGGGGATAAGCAGGGGTGAGACCGGCCTGTGAGGAAGCTGTGTGCTTTTAGCAGAATTTGGCGGGCCAGCACAACACATCCTGCGGCGCGTTTCCATAATCACCCCCGTTAGGGGGGTCGGTTCTTCTGAACAGACGGGTCTATGCTTGACGCAGGGGTTGAGTATTATTCGTTTTACAGGAAAGGCCCGACTTTGCTGAAGAACCTTAGCCCGCTGCTTTCTGGTGCGCTTTTAAGCGTGCTGGATTCCATGAAAGAAGGCGACCTGCTTACCCTGGTCGGCAGTGGCTATCCAGAAGAAGAAATTGTTTCACCCGTCATCGATCTTGGTGAGGTGTCGACAGAGGCCGCGGCCGATGCGATCCTCAGCGTCATGCCACTGGACGAGATGGACCCTTCGCCGATTGCATTCTTTGACTGCACCGGCGTGTTTGACGATCTGCCCGACGTCGCTTTTGCGGTCAACGGCATTGCGTCAGACGCCGAGTTGCGTCGTGTGAGCATGACGCAACTCGGGAAGGAACCCTTCGTCGCGCTTGCCCGGCACTCGGTGGCTACCGTTCGTGTGGGATCGGATGCGCCTCCGTGCGCGTTCGTTCTGCGCAAGGGAGCCTGCTAACCGCGCTCAAAGATCCACGAGAGGCCGTCTTTCATCCCGCATCAGCGGAGTGAAAGACGGCCTCTTCGCTGTGCCGGCTTGCCGCGCCGGCTCGCTGTACCGGGCGCCTTCTGCCGGGCTAGGCTGTGACGCGAAAGAGGTGCAGCGTGTCAGTCGTCGTCGTCGGTAGCGCCAATCGTGATTTCGTCTACCGTGTACCGCGCATCCCTTCGCCGGGGGAGACCGTTCTTGCAACGGATGCCGCGCCACACGCCGGAGGCAAAGGTGCCAACCAGGCCATCGCCGCGGCACGCGCCGGAGCATCCGTTGAATTCATCACCGCGCTCGGTTCTGATGCCGACGGTGACGTGCTGGCGCACGAGCTCAGCCAGGCCGGCGTGCTGCTTCACGCGAGGCGCGTCGACGCACCGACCGGCACGGCGTTCGTCACGGTGGCGCAGTCCGGGGAGAACGCGATTGTCGTGAACTCCGGTGCCAACGCCCACCTTGTCGAGGTGACGGCGGTCGAGCGCGACATCATCGCTGCATCCGATTTTCTGCTTGTACAGCTGGAGACTCCGCTGGAGACGGTAGTCGAGGCCGCGACGGTGGCGCGGGCGGCTGAGACCGTCGTCGTGCTCAACGCCGCACCGATTTGTTCGCTGCCAGAACGCCTGCTCGCGATAGTCGATGTGCTCATCGTCAACGAGCATGAGGCGATCGCCCTGGCGCGCGATCTCTCGGGCCACCGGATGCCGGGCGAAACCCTCAGCGTCGACGCGGCCCACGATATCGCGATCACGCTGCGCGAGGCCGTGCCCGCTGTGATCATCACCCTCGGGGCCAACGGCTCCATTGTGCTGAACCGTGACATGGGAGACGGTCCGGCTGCTCACGTTCCCGCGTTTCGCGCGACACCGGTCGACACGACGGGCGCGGGCGATACCTTCTGTGGTGCGCTTGTGGCAGCCCTGGCGCGCGGCGAGGACCTCGTCGACGCGGCTCAATTCGCATCCGCTGCCGGTGCACTTTCGGTGCAGCGGCCGGGAGCCGCGGCGTCCATTCCGGTACGCGCCGAGATCGATGCACTGGTCGGGTCGCTCGGCAGGTCTCGACGCGGCTGACCGGTAGACTCGGCCCCTGATGAGCAACAACAACCGCTATGGGCAATCCGATTTCAGCCGCGCCGCACTTGCGCCCGGACTTCTCGGCGGCATCGTTCTGCTCGCCGGTCTGGCCCTGATCGGCAGCGACTGGTTCACCTTCGTGGAGTATGCCGCGAGCATCTTCGCGCTGATCCTGTGTGTCTTCGCCGGGCAGGCGAAGGCTTGGTGGTGGTACGTGGGGCTCATCCCCATCGCGGTCATCTGGAATCCCGTGTGGCCCCTGACCATCGATGATCTGCTGCTGCGCATTCTGCACATCGTGGGCACCGTGGTTTTCGTGGCCGCCGGCCTCACCATCAAGGTGCCACTCGCTGCCAGGAAGTAGCCCCTCGCCGTTTCTGCGCGGCAGTGACAGAGTGAAGGCATGGCCTTTGTTCTCAAGCGCGTCTACGACGCAGCCGACGCATCCGACGGCTTTCGGGTGCTTGTCGACCGCATCTGGCCGCGGGGGCTCTCGAAACAGAAGGTCGCTCTCGACGAATGGGCCAGGGATGTTGCGCCGAGTAACGAATTGCGTAAGTGGTTCGGGCACGTCGACGAACGTTACGAGGAGTTTCGTGAGCGCTACCGGGTGGAGCTCGACGCGAACGACGCGGTGACGGCGCTGCGCACTCTCGGCACGCAGCACGACACCGTCACCCTGCTCTACTCGGCACACGACGCGGCGCACAACCAGGCCGTGGTGCTGCGTGAGTATCTCACCGAGTCATAAACGGTGCATTGAACGCCGAGATTCGCGTAAACTTATCTCACGCGCGGGTTCACCCGTTCACCGATTCGACACGTCACGTCGGCTTGTTCGCAAGCGCCAGGCCCATCTCGGGCGCTTCGTGTGACGTTGCTCTCATCAGGGCCCCGCGCAGTGCGAGCGTCATTCGCGCCTCGCCCGCCCGCTTACGGAGGATCATGCCGCGTTCCGGTCACCGCACCACGCAGGCCACGCAGACGGCCCAGCGCCGCTCATCGTCGCGCACCCGTCACGCCAATAACGACGGTCTCATCCCGGTGCTCGCGCGCAAGGTGCGCGAGGTCGAGGCGAAGGTGGGCGATGGCAAGAAGCTCGGCCCCACGAACCGCACCAAGTACCAGGTGATCGCCTTCCTCATGCGCGAGGAACGGGCCAGGGCCAAGACCGACCCCACGCTGACGGATGCCGGTCGTGCCGAGCAGCTCAAGCGGCTCGACGGCATCGCGACCATCCTCGCCAAGACCGCGGCACGCGACACCTCGCTCATCGCCCTGCTGGAGAGCGGATCGGCGCCCAGTGAGACGGCGCAGAAGCTGCGCCGCGACTGGCTGCTCGAATCCGGTACCGAACTCAGCCCCGACGACCTCATCATCACCTCCGAGCGGCCGCAGCCCAAGCAGGAATCGGTTGTTCCTCCCGAACTCGCCGAGAAGCAGGTCATTCCGCAATCGGTGAAGGCCAGGCAGCTCTCCAATCCGTTTCTCGCGCCGGACTTCTCACGTGCGGCCTCGAGCACGCCCGCACCTCGGCGCAGGCTCGACTCCTGGGAACTGCTCGGCCCCCTGTTCAAGTCGTTCGAATACGGCTCGGGCGGCCAGGCCGCCAGCATGGAGCTGCCGCCCGCACCCGCGATAGATAGATATTCCCCGCACGGCATGGAACTGATGAAGCACCAGGCGCAGCTCGTCGAGAGCGTACGCCTCGGGCACCGCAGCTTTCTGCTCGCGGACGAGCCCGGTCTCGGAAAGACGGCGCAGTCTGTGCTCGCCGCATCGGTCGCCGGTGCGTACCCGCTGCTCGCCGTGGTACCGAACGTCGTCAAGATGAACTGGGCGCGCGAGGTGGAGCGCTGGACCCCGCATCGCCGGGCCACCGTGATTCACGGCGACGGTGAGGGGCTCGATGCCTTCGCCGACATCGTGATCGTCAACTACGAGGTGCTCGACCGGCACCTGGCCTGGCTGAGCAAACTCGGTTTCAAGGGCATGGTCGTCGACGAGGCGCACTTCATCAAGAACCTGCACTCGCAGCGCTCCAAGTACGTGCTCGGCCTGGCCGAGGCGATCAGGGCGTCGGCGCCGGCGGGCAACCCGCTGCTGATGGCGCTCACCGGAACGCCGCTGATCAACGACATCGACGACTTCAGGGCCATCTGGCAGCTGCTCGGCTGGATCGACGGCACAAAGCCGACTCGTGCGCTCATGGAGAAGCTCGAGGAGACCGAGCTGACGCCCGCCGATCTCGGGTTCTACTCCGCCGCCCGCTCCGCGGTCATCGACATGGGCATCGTGCGGCGCAGAAAGCTCGACGTTGCTGCCGACCTGCCGAGCCGTCGCGTCGTCGACCTGCCGGTCGAACTCGACGACGAGCTCGGGCGTTCCATTCGCGACTCCGAACACAAGCTCGCCGAGAGGCTGGTGGCGCGTTACAAGCGAGCCGCGGCATCCGGAGTGCACGAATCGTTCGACGGCGACAGCGACGCCCGTCGAGAGCAGCTCATTCGCATGGTGGCGCACGCCGAGCTCGAGGAGTCGAAGTCGGCGAAGACCGGCGAGAACGTCTTCACCATGGTGCGCAAGATCGGCCAGGCCAAGGCGCACCTCGCCTCGGACTACGCGGCGCAGTTGGCGCGCTCGGTGGGCAAGGTCGTGTTCTTCGCCAAGCACATCGACGTGATGGATGCCGCGGAAGAGGCCTTCGCCGCCCGCGATCTGCGCACGATCTCCATTCGTGGCGACCAGACCGCGATTGCCCGGCAGAAGGAGATCGACGCGTTCAACAACGATCCGGATGTCGCTGTGGCAGTGTGCTCGTTGACCGCCGCTGGCGTCGGCCTCAACCTGCAGGCCGCCTCCAACGTGGTGCTCGCCGAGCTGTCGTGGACGGCCGCCGAGCAGACGCAGGCCATCGACCGCGTGCACCGCATCGGCCAGGAGGAGCCGGTGACCGCCTGGCGCATCATCGCCGCCCAGACCATCGACGCCAAGATCGCCGAGCTCATCGACTCCAAGCAGGGGCTCGCCGCCCGTGCGCTTGACGGCTCGGATGTCGAGCCCGGCTCGGCGGATTCGGTGCAGCTCGACGCGCTGATCGGCCTGCTGAGCGACGCGCTCGGGGTCGGTCGCTGAGCCTGCCCGGCTTCGGATTCGGCCACTGAGCTCGTCGGGGTGCGATCCCTATCGCACAACTCAATAGACTGTGGCGCATGTACGCGTTGCTCTCCGTCGTATTCCTCCTGGTCATCGTCGGCGCCCTGATCGACATCATCACGAGGCAGGACGGGCAGATACGGTACCTGCCGAAGGTGGTGTGGATTCTGCTCGTGGTGTTCCTGCCACTTATCGGCAGCATCCTGTGGTTCACCATCGGCCGTGAATACAGTGCGCCCGTCGATCGGGGCGGGTTCGGCGACCCGCGCCGCAGCGAGCCGGCGGTTGTTCCGCGGCACGAGACTCGCGTTTCGCACCCGCGAACCACGGAGGAGGAGCTGGCTGCGCTGGAACGCGAGATCGAGTTCCACACGCAGCAGGATCGCATCCGGCGTCTCGAGGCCGAACTGGAGAAGCGCCGCAAGAGCGCCGAATAGGTGCTCAGCTGCGGATGAGGCCCAGTTCGCGCGCCTTCGCCACCGCGAGCGTGCGGGAGGTCACGCCAAGCTTGGTGAAGATGTGCACGAGATGCGACTTCACCGTCGCCTCGCTCAGGAAGAGCTCGCGGCCGATGTCCCTGTTCGAATGACCGGATGCGACGAGCCCGAGCACCTCGGTCTCGCGGCGGCTCAGTGTGGTCTCCGGGGAGCGGCCGCGGTCATCGAGGCGTGTCGCGATCGACGGCGCCAGGGCGCTCTCGCCGGCCGCGGCCGCGCGCACTGCCGCGATGAGCTCGGCGGGTGGGGCATCCTTCAGCAGATATCCGCTGGCGCCGGCCTCGACGGCGCCGAGGATGTCGGCATCCGTGTCGTAGTTGGTGAGGATGAGTACGCGAGGGGCATCGTCGGCCGCTCGGATCATGCGGGTTGCCTCGGCACCGTGCATGCCTCCGCCGAACTGCAGGTCCATGAGCACGACGTCGGGCCGCAGCCGGGCCGTGAGTTCGACCGATTCCTGCGCGCTCGCAGCCTCGCCGATCACCTCGAGCCCGTCCTCCATGCTGAAGAGTGCGCGCAGCCCGGCGCGCACCACCGGATGATCGTCGGCGAGCAGAAGGCGAATCATGACGTTCCCCCTTCTGGTATGGTCTGCGGCGCTGCGGGGGCGGCCGCGAGCGGGAACGAGACGGCGACGGCCGTGCCGTTGCCCGGGCTCGACTCTACGACGGCAGCCCCGCCGAGCTGGGCCACCCGGCCTCGCATCGCCTCGAGCCCGAACGATTCCTGGTGCTCGCCCCGTGTATGCCCGGCGGTTCGCGGGGTGAATCCACGCCCGTCATCGACGATGTCGAGGCTCACCGCGTCGACCATGTAGCTCAGGGTGAGTTCGGCCTGACTCGCCTCCGCGTGTTGCACGACATTGGCGAGCGAGCCCTGTGCCACCCGCAGCAGCGCGGTCTCGACGGTCATCGGCAGGGTCACGGAGTCGCCGCTCACCCGCAGGTTCACGCTCAGGCCAGATGCCTGTGCCGTCGTTGCCGCCAGGCGCTGCAGCGCGCCCTCGATGCTCTGCTCCTGAAGCGCGGGTGGGGTGAGCTCGCGGATGAAGCGTCGGGTCTCGGCAAGGTTGGTCGCCGCCGTCTCGCGCGCGAGACGCACGTGCTCGATGGCCGGATGCGTCGCATCCGCCCGCTCGACGGCATGCAGCAGCAGCTGGATGCTCGAAAGGCCCTGCGCGACGGTGTCGTGAATCTCGCGTGCGAGCCGGGCACGCTCGGCGAGGATGCCGGCCTCGCGTTCGGTGGCGGCGAGCTGCGTGCGGGTGGCGATGAGATCTGCGATGAGCGCCTCACGTTCGTGTGCCTCGCGGAACAGCGCCGCGTATCCGAGACCGATGACGACGGAGACGGCCGCCCCGATCACCGGACCGAGCACTCCGCCGATGCTCCAGCCGGTGTGCAGCGCGAGCAGCACTATCGCGCCGGCTGTGGAAACGGCGACAGCGAGCACATTCCACGGCCAGGCTATGAGATGCAGGAACAGGAAGAACAGCGGGAAGACGAGGAACGCGGCATCCGGGGTGAGGCAGGCCATCCCGAGCCATTCGATGCCGAGCGCGGTCAGCCAGAGCCAGCGTGGCGCGCGCCTGCGCGACTGACGCAGCGCCGGGCCGCCCACCGCGTACGTCACCAGAAACAGGCACCCCAGCGCGATGATCGCGCCCGGCTTCGACCATGCACCCGTCTCGGCGACGGCGATGGATGCGCGCAGCAGCACGAACAGCGTGAGCCCGATGACAAGCACGTGCAGGCCCACGCGCATCGCCGTGAAGACGGGGGTGAGAGCGGAATGGTTCATCGTGGTCAGCCTAGCCAGCACACCCGCGGCGGGCATCCATCGAAAGTCGGGTTACGGTAGGCAGAGGATCGGCAGAATCATCTGAGGGGAGTCACATGGCAGGAAGCAGTGCGACGTTCAACGTGGCGCTCGAGCCGTCGCTCGAGCCGCTGGAACCCGGCGAAGAATTCGGTGCTCAGACGGGTGTCGATCCGGCCCCACGCTCGTGGCCACAGACCCATGGTCGCTCTGATGTGCTCGTGCGCAAGGGCGTCGCGCATCTCGTCAATCGACGCCTCACCCCGCACCAGGCGATGGTCGATGATCTGCTCTTCGTCGCCGACGTGCTGCGTTCCGCCGGCCTCCACTTCTATCTCGTGCGCGGCAATGACGAACGCCCGGTCATCGCCGTCGACGCCGCCCTGCGCGCCCGCATCGAGCGCGCGCTCGCCGAAGCCTGCGCGGACGAACCGATGTACGCCAAACGGGCGGATGCCAAGAAACCGCCTGTGCTGCTGGCCGACGGTTCGCTCTCCTCCAGCCGCAAGGCCCGGCTGTTCCGTCTCTATCGACCGCGCCTCGAGCCGTTCGGCGGTCTCAGTTACGGTTCGTCGATGGGCGTCGAACTGCAGCTTTGGACCTTCGGCGATGACCTGATCGACTGCGGCGTCGAGAACTCATTGACCAGGCGCATGCTGCCCCGCACGGAAGCGGCCCCCGCCACGGTGGAGCTCTATGGCGTGCGCTGGGATACCCTGCGGGGCATGTTCGACCCGCACGCCTCCGATGTGCTCTTCGACATCGACATGGTGTTCTCCTGGGTCGACGGCAGCGATCCGGAGTTCCAGCGCCGTTGGGCCGAGCGCATGAAGGGGCAGACGGTCGGCGAGGGAGATGACGCTGACGCGCGTTACCGGCAGATCGATGAACTCAAGTACGCTCTGCGCTCGATCTATCTCTTCGCTCCATGGGTGCGTCGAATCTTCATCGTCACGGACTCGCGCCGACCGGAGTGGCTGGCCGAGCATCCGAGCGTCACGATCGTGCGCAGCGAGGAGTTCTTCTCGAATCCGGATGCGTTGCCCACCCACAACTCGCAGGCCGTCGAGAGCCAGCTTCAGCACATTCCGGGACTCAGCGAACACTTCATCTATTCCAATGACGACATGTTCTTCGGTCGGCCGGTGCAACCGGGAATGTTCTTCTCCTCCGGTGGGGTGACGAAGTTCATTGAGGCGGGCATCCGCATCGGTATGGGGGAGAGCGACCCGACGCGCAGCGGCTTCGAGAACTCAGCGCGAGTCAATCGTCGACTGCTGCGCGAGCGCTTCGGCACGGTGATCACCCGACACCTCGAGCATGCGGCGACACCGCTGCGCAAGAGCGTGCTGCTTCAGATGGAGCAGGAATTCCCGGACGAATTCGCTCGCACTCAGGCGAGCACCTTTCGCGCCTCCGACAACATCTCGGTCACCAATTCGCTGTACCACTACTACGCGCTCATGACCGGGCGGGCGGTGCATCAGCAGGCCGCGCGGGTCGGCTACGTCGACACCACGTCCAGGGCGGGTCTGGCCGCGCTGCCGGGCATGCTCAAGCGACGCGCCACCGACTTCTTCTGTCTCAACGACGGCAGTTTTCCCGAGGTGCCCGCGGCCGAACGTGCCGAGCTGGTACAGGGCTTTCTGTCTCGCTACTTTGCGATTCCGGCGCCGTGGGAGAACGTACTCGCTGAGAACGCCGGCGACTGAAGCGTCAATGGTTCCTCGTGCAGGGGGTCGTGAGGCGTCGCATCCGGAATGATCACGCCGTCTTCGCTCAGCAGGCGTGCGCTCTCCTCAGCGCTGACATACGACAGCGACGGGAACTGCCCGACGGGAACGACCGAATGCAACACGGTGTTCTCGTAGACGTGCACGAGATTGAACGACTGGGCACCGTCGCGGCCCCTGGTTCCGCCGACGGGCACGTTCAGATCCTGGGTGTAGCAGGTGGCGGATGCGACGGAGACGGGAATGCCGGCGAACGTCGCATTCGTCGAGTAGTGCAGATGCCCGGCGATGATGCCGCGCACATCGGAGCCCTCCAGCACCTCCGCCAACGACGCCTGATGGCGCAGCTCCACGGAGACCGCGAGCTGCAGAACGCTGGGAACCGGAGGGTGGTGCATGGCGAGGATCGTGCCGTGCGGGGCGGGAATGGCCAGTTCCTCGGCGAGCCAGTCGAGCTGGGCACTGGTGACCTCGCCGTAGTGGTGGCCGGGCACGCTTGAGTCGAGGGCTATGACGCGCAGACCGTTCACGTCGTGCACCCGATCGATGGGGGCGGCGGAGCGCAGCTGGCCCAACAGGCTCTCCCGAAAGGCGCCGCGGTCGTCGTGGTTGCCCATCACCCAGATCACCTCGGCGCCCATGCGGGCCGCGGCGGGCTCCACGATGGAGCGCAGCTTTCGGTAGGCGTCCGGCTCGCCCTTGTCAGCAAGATCGCCGGTGAGCACTATTGCCTCGGGGCGGGCGTATGAGGCCTCCAGCTCGTCGAAGAGGCGTCGCAGGTGGCTCTCGGCGTTCACGCTGTCGTACAGTAGGCCGTCGGCGGCGAGCAGATGCGTATCGCTCAGGTGCAGGAGAAAGTGATTCGGTCGCGGATACTCCGCGACCCGGTGCGCCGGTTCCGGGCTGCTCATGCCCCCATCACAGCAGCAGCGGATGGCCGAGAGCTGAACTGCGCGCGGCGCGTTGGAACTTTGCCCACGGTTTTGCGGATCGAGTCGGCCTTGCTTCCCGAAAGCATCGGGGCCGGGTTGAATGGCCTTATGGGAACAACAGTCGCCGACCAACTCGTGCAGCAACTCATTCAGGCGGGCGTTCACCGCATCTACGGCATCGTGGGCGACAGCCTGAACCCGGTGGTGGATTCGGTGCGGCGAACGGGGGGATCGGCGAAGGGCGGCATCGACTGGGTGCACGTGCGCAACGAGGAGGCTGCGGCATTCGCCGCCGGCGCCGAGGCTCAGCTCACGGGCGAGCTGGCGGTATGCGCGGGCAGCTGCGGCCCCGGCAACCTGCACCTCATCAACGGGCTCTACGACGCCCACCGCTCCGGCGCGAAGGTGCTGGCGATCGCCAGCCACATTCCCAGTGCGCAGATCGGCAGCGAATACTTTCAGGAGACCCACCCGGATCGACTCTTCGTCGAATGCTCCAACTACTGCGAGCTGATCTCGACGGCCGAGCAGTCGCCGCGAGTCGTCAACTCGGCCCTGCGGCACGCCATCGGCCTCGGCGGTGTCGCCGTGATCTCGCTTCCCGGAGACATCGCCGAACTCGACGCCGTGGGCGAGGCCCCCGCGCTCGTCATCCCGAGTGCGCCATCCCTGGTGCCCGATGAGGCGGATGTGCGCGGGCTGGCGGATGCGCTCAACAAAGCGAAGCGCGTCGCGATCTTTGCGGGCGCCGGCGTGGAGGGCCTGCACGACGAGGTTGTCGCATTCGCCGATCTTCTCGCGGCGCCGGTGGGGCACACGCTGCGTGGCAAGGAGTGGATACAGTACGACAACCCCTTCGACGTGGGCATGACCGGCCTGCTCGGTTATGGGGCGGCGCACGACGGCATCCACGACGCCGATCTGCTGATTCTGCTCGGGACCGATTTTCCGTACACCCAGTTTCTGCCGAACGACGGCAGCGTGATTGTGGCGCAGATCGACGAACGGCCCGAGAATCTCGGAAGGCGCGCGAGCGTGCACATCCCGGTGCACGGGGGTGTCGGACCGACCATCGCCGCTCTGACGCCGCTCGTGCAGCGCAAGAAGGATCGCAAGTTTCTCGACAAGACGCTCAAGCGTCATCAGAAGCTGCTCGGAAGCGTGGTGGGGGCTTACGCGAAGAATGTCGAGAAGAAGACCCCTATCCATCCGGAGTTCGCCGCGTCGCTCCTCGACGACGTCGCCGCCGATGACGCGATCTTTACGGCGGACACGGGTATGTGCAATGTGTGGACGGCCCGGTACATCAACCCCAATGGCCGCCGCAGGCTGATCGGCTCATTTCTGCACGGGTCCATGGCCAATGCGCTGCCGCAGGCGGTGGGCGCGCAGCTCAGCCACCGCGGGCGCCAGGTGATCTCGGTCTCGGGCGACGGAGGGTTGTCGATGCTCATGGGCGAGCTCGTTACGGTCGCCGCTTACAAGCTGCCGGTGAAGATCGTGGTGTTCAACAACTCCACGCTCGGCCTGGTCAAGGTGGAGATGCTCGTCGACGGCTTCCCCGACTTCGGTGTGGATGTGCCGATGGTGGACTACGCGGCCGTCGCGAATGCGCTCGGAATCTTCGGTCAGCGGGTGGAGAAGCCTACCGAGATCAAGACCGCGCTCGAGGCGGCATTTGCGCACGACGGGCCGGCCCTCGTCGATCTCGTGACGGATCCGCTTGCGCTTTCGCTGCCGCCCACCATCACCGGGGAGCAGCTACGCGGCTTCGCGCTCGCCATGTCCAAGGTCGTGATGAACGGCGGCGTGGGCGAGGCCGTCAAGCTCGCCAAGACGAACGTGCGCAACATTCCGCGCCCGTAGTCGCCGCTGGTTGAGGAGAGGTCGACGAAGGAGGCCTCGTCTCGAAACCATGGCCGCGCGCGCAGGTTTCGAGACGCTCGTTCCTCGCTCCTCAACCAGCGGTGGTGAGCGTGAAGACGAAGTATGGCCCGCGGTCGTCGTGCACGATGCGCGCCTGCCCGGCGAAGGCGGCGAAATCGCCCGTGCCCGTTCCGGCAATGATGTAGCCGAAAGCAGAATCGTCGCTCGGATGCTGTAGCGCGCCGTGGTGCACCGTGAAGGACCCGCTTCGGCCGTCCTCCAGGCGCCCGGTGATGCGCTCGGCCGCCAGATAACCGCGGCTCGCCTCGTCGCCTGACGACACGAAATGTGCCACGCTCTCGCCGATGAGCCCTTCGGTGTATGCCTTGCGCATGGTGACCGCACCCACCCAGTCATCGCCGAGGCCGGGCAATTCAACCGGGTCCCAGCCGTTCACCTCGAAGCGCGCAGTGATTGTCTCTGGCATGCGTTCACTCTAGGTTCGTGCGCGGCCACGTCTCTTGTACTTTCGCGACGCATCCGTCAGACATCGGGTGGCGTTCAACGATTCGCAACAGGCGCCGCACTGCGCTAAACAAGGTGCATGCCCCACCACAGCCAGATTGAGATCGAGCGCAAGTATGACGTCGATGCCGAGACGGTCGTTCCCGACCTCGTCGGTATCGGCGCGATAGCTGTAGCTGAGCCCGCCCAGAGAACCGAGCTGCTGGCCGTCTACTTCGACACGCCCGATCTGCGGCTCGGCGCCGCGCGCATGGCGCTGCGCCGCCGGGAGGGCGGGGCGGATGCCGGCTGGCACCTCAAGATCGCCCGTGCCGGTGCCGAGGGGCGCACCGAACTGCACTGGCCACTGACCGATACCGATGTCGTTCCGGATGAGGTGCGCGCCGAGGTGCGGGAGATCGTGGGCGATGCCGAGCTGGCCGCCGTCGCCCGGGTGGCGAATACGCGCCTGACCGTGCGCCTGCTCGATGCTGCGGGGCATCCGCTCGCCGAGCTGTGTGACGACCATGTGCACGCCGACGACCTGCGTGCCGGTGTCACGCGCGACTGGCGCGAATGGGAGGTTGAGCTGCTGGCCGCCGCGCCGAATTCGGCGAAGAAGCGCGCGGCACTGCTAGACGCCGTGGAGCAGGCCGTGCTCGAGACGGGCGCACGGGCATCCGTCAGCTCATCGAAGGTCGCCCGGGCGCTGGGCATCGACCCGCTCGGCTGAGCCGGGTTCACAGCGTCAGATTTGGGGCAAAGGCCCCGGTTCCGGCAAGATCATGTCGGGGAAGAAACGTGTAGGAGCCACACATCATGAAGATCGGAATTCTCACCAGCGGTGGAGACTGCCCTGGACTGAACGCGGTCATTCGCGGTGCGGTGCTCAAGGGCGTGCGCGTGCACGACGACGAGTTCGCCGGGTTCCGCTACGGATGGCGCGGTGTTGTCAACGGCGATCTCATGGAGCTTGACCGGCACAGCGTGCGTGGGCTCTCCCGCCAGGGCGGCACGATTCTGGGCTCCAGCCGCACCAATCCCTTCGAGAACAACGGCGGGCCCGAGAACATTCAGCGCGTGCTCGACGAGAACGGCATCGACGCCATCATCGCCATCGGCGGTGAGGGCACACTGACGGCGGCCCGTAGGCTCACCGATGCCGGCATCAAGATCGTGGGCGTTCCCAAGACCATCGATAACGATCTGGCCGCCACCGACTACTCCTTCGGCTTCGACACGGCTGTGGAGATCGCCACCGAGTCCATCGACCGGCTGCGTACGACCGCCGAATCGCACCAGCGCTGCATGATCGTGGAGGTCATGGGCCGCCACGTGGGCTGGATCGCCCTGCATTCGGGCATGGCCGGCGGCGCGCACGCGATTCTCATTCCCGAGCAGCCGCAGTCCATCGAGCAGATTTGCGAGTGGGTCGAGAGCGTGCGCGACCGCGGGCGTGCGCCGGTCGTCGTGGTCTCCGAGGGTTTCCACCTCAACACGATGGAGGAGGCGCACTCGCACAAGGGTCTGGATGCCTTCGACCGGCCGCGACTCGGCGGTATCGGAGAGCTGCTGGCGCCGATGATCGAGGCGCGCACCGGCATCGAATCGCGCGCGACGGTGATCGGGCACGTGCAGCGCGGCGGTGCGCCGAGCGCCTACGACCGCGTTCTGGCGACGCGATTGGGCATGGCCGCGATCGACGCCGTGCAGGAGGAACGCTGGGGCAGCATGGTCTCCCTGCGGGGCACGGATGTCGTCAACGTGAGCATCGCGGAGGCCACGGGCGGTCTCAACACGGTTCCGCAATATCGCTACGACGAGGCCGCCCTGCTCTTCGGCTAATTTCCTGTGCCCATCGATCCGGCCTTTGAGTCCGCGGCAGTGGCATCCGGCTTCGCCCTCGATGCCGACCAGTCTCGTGTCGCCCGCAGGCTGACCCGGCTCGGCTCTGAACTGCAGGGCACGGGTGGCACGGCCCCGCGCGGCGTCTACCTCTGGGGCCCCGCCGGCCGCGGCAAGACGTGGCTGCTCGACACCTTCGTGGCGACGCTGCCGGCGGGAGCCGTGCGGCGCATCCACTTTCACGGCTTCTTTCGTCAACTGCACGAGAGCATCCAGCGCAATCGGGAGCATTCGGATGCCGGTGCGAGCGCCATCGAGGCCGCCGTCGACGAACTGCTTGGGGGAGCGTCGCTGCTGCACTTCGAGGAATTCCACGTGCACGACTCGGGCAATGCAGCGCTTCTCGTGCGGCTGCTGGAGACGCTCTTCGAGAAGGGGGTGACGTTCGTGGCGAGCTCCAACTATGCACCGACCGAGCTCTTTGCTGACCCGAACTTCCACTATGTGTTCAGGCCGGGGATCGCGCTGATCATGCGACACCTCGATGTGCTCGCGCTCGACGGGGGAGTCGACTACCGGCGCGAGGCCGGCGAGGCCGCGCGACGGCTCGGCTTCGCGCGTGGGCGCTGGTTCACCTCCGCATCGGGCGGTGAGCCGGCGGATGCGGTGCCGCGGCACCCGCAGCCCGACGAGGCCGTCGTGCTCACAGTCGACGGGCGCAGCATCCGGGCGCGCCGGGCACACGACGGCGAGGTGTGGTTCGCCTTCGCCGAACTGCTGGAGGCAAGCACCGCGGTGAGCGACTACTTGGCATTGTGTATGCGATTCGACTCATGGGTGCTTGATGATGTGCCCGATTTCGCGCACGCATCCGCCGGTGCCAGGCAGCGTTTCGTCAACCTCATCGACGTGCTGTGCGACCTCGGCATCGAGTTGCGCGTGATCGCCGCGACGCCCCGCGAGGCGCTCGCCGCCGTAGCCGATCTGCCCGCCGACATGCCGCGCACCCTGAGCCGCCTCGCGATGCTGTCGCCCTAGCCGCTTCGTTACGCCTGCCCCAGCGATTCAACGCAGAACGTCAGAAAGAGCCGGAACCGCTCTTCGTCGTCGGCGTGGAGCTGTGATCGCATCCGATCCTCCACCGCTTTCACCGCGGCGCTGGCGGTGGCAAGGCGTCGTCGGCCAAGGGGGGTCAGCCGGGTCGGTAATACGCGGCCGGAGGGGGGTGCCTCTGGGCGCGAGACGGATCCGTCGCGCTCGAGGGACTGCAGAAGAACATTCATCGCCTGGCGTGTCACGAAAGCACCCCTGGCCAGCTCCGAGTTGGAGAGGCCGGGGCGTTGTGCAAGGAGTTCCAGGCAGGAGTAGTGCGTGATAGTCATGCCCAGCGGGCGCAGCACGGCCTCCATCGCAGTGCGCAATGCGCTCGCGGCCTCCTTCAGCAGATAACCCAGGGAGGTGTTCAGCTCGACTCCGGAACCGTCTTGACTCATGTCAACAGTCTGACATAGAGTGATTAATGTCAATAAGTTGACATACGATTAAGGAGCACATTATGTCCGTTACCGGACCCGACTTCATCTCTCTGCAGGTGCGCGACCTCGAGCGCTCCGCAGCCTTCTACACGCGTTATCTGGGGCTCACCCGCTCGCAGGCCGGCCCGCCTCACGCTGTCGTGTTCGATACCAAGCCGGTCGCTTTCGCCGTGCGCGATCTTGTTCCCGGCGTCGACCTCGACTCGACACCGCAGCCCGGCCTCGGAATCGCCCTGTGGTTGCATGCGACTGACACGCAAGGCATTCACGATGCTCTCGCCGCCGCAGGCGTTCCGATCACGTCCGTACCGATCGATGGGCCCTTCGGACGCACCTTCACCTTCGCCGACCCCGACGGCTACCAGATCACCCTTCACGACCGCGCCTGAGGCGTTCATTCCGTCGCAGGGATGACGATTTCCGTGGATGCATCCGGCCAGCGTTGACGAATGGCCATCGACGCGGGCAGCGAGACGAGCCGGCGCGCGGCTCTCAGACCGCCGCGAGGGTATGTGGCACGTACGGCTCCTCAAGCGTGGCCACCTCGTCGGCGGTGAGCGTGATGTCGAGGGCGGCCAGCGCGTCCTCGAGGTGCTGCGGCTTGGTGGTACCGACGATGGGGGAGCTCACGACGGGGCGCTGCAGCACCCAGGCGAGGGCGATCTGGGCGCGTGGAACGCCGCGTGCCTCGGCAACACGGCCGACGGCATCCACCACCCGCTTGTCAGCTTGTTCGGTGGCGGCGTAGAGCGAGCCGATCACCGGGTCACCCGAGGTGCGCGCGGTGGCCTCGCCCCATTCACGCGTGAGGGTTCCGCGGGCGAGCGGGCTCCACGGCAGCACGCCAACGCCCTGATCGAGACAGAACGGATGCATCTCTCGCTCTTCTTCGCGATTGAGCAGGTTGTAGTGATCCTGCATCGAGACGAAGCGGGTCCAGCCGTGCAGATCGGCCGTGTACTGCGCCTTCGCGAACTGCCAGGCGTACATGGATGAGGCGCCGATGTAGCGCACCTTGCCGGCGCGCACCAGGTCGTGCAGGGCCTCCATGGTCTCCTCGATCGGCACCGTCGCATCCCAGCGGTGAATCTGGTAGAGGTCAACATAGTCGGTGCCGAGCCGGCGCAGGCTGTCGTCGATCGACGACATGATGTGGGCCCGCGAGAGCCCGCCGCCGTTCGGTCCCGGGCGCATGCGCATGAAGACCTTCGTGGCGATGACCACCTCGTCCCGCGTGGCGAAATCGGCCAGCGCGCGCCCCACGATCTCCTCGCTCGAGCCGAGTGAGTACATGTTCGCGGTATCGAAGGTGGTGATGCCCGCCTCGAGCGCGCGTTTGATGAACGGTCGGCTCTCCTCCTCGGGCAGCGACCACGGATGCGTGCCCCGCAGTGGCTCGCCGAAACTCATGCACCCGAGAGTGAGGGCGGAGACTTCGAGGCCGCTGGAACCGAGTTTGTGAGTCTGCATTCCCCAAGGCTATCGGGCCGAGGAGGGAATATTCCGGCCCCGCGGAGCGTCGTTGTGGAGGGCATACTTCGCATGGCGGATGCCGCGCCTCGGCTTGAGCCGACGGCCCTGGTTGAGAGAAAGGGCGACGATGTCGCGTTTCGTACGGTACGAGGAATTCGGCGGACCTGAGGTTCTGAAGCTCATCGAGGTGCAGCCGCCCACGGCCGGCCCGGGCCAGGTGCGGGTTCACGTGCGGGTTGCCGGCCTCAACCCCGTGGACTGGAAGATCTTCACGGGACCGGCCGCCCCTGCCTATGGCAGCGCACTGCCGATGGGCATCGGCAACGACTTCTCCGGCGTGATTGATCAGGTCGGCGACGGCGTCACCGACTGGAAGCTCGGCGACGAGGTCTTCGGCGGCGCCCGCAACCTTGCCGGTGCCGACTACATCGTGCACGACGCGGATGCCTCGCTCGTGCGTAAGCCGGCCGGTCTCGACTTTGACGTGGCCGGCTCCCTCGATGTGGCGGGCAAGACGGCCGCCGCCAGCGTGGATTCGCTTTCGCTGACGGATGCCGACACCGTGCTCGTCAGCGCCGCGGCCGGCGGGGTCGGCGTGCTCGCCTCGCAACTGGCGCTGCGCACGGGTGCAACGGTCATCGGCACGGCAAGTGAGAGCAACCACGATTTTCTGCGTTCTCTCGGCGTGATTCCCGTGACATACGGCGACGGCCTCGTCGACCGGGTGCGCGCGGTTGCGCCACAGGGCATCACGGCAGTGCTCGACAACCAGGGCGGCCCGACGATCGCCGCCGGTGTCGAGCTCGGTGTTCAGCAGGCGCGCATCAACACGATCGCGTATCACGGCTCCGAGTTTGCCGATGTGCGCCATGTCGGCGGAGCCGAAGCGAAGGCCGACGATCTGGCCCGCGTCGCGCAACTGCTTGCCGACGGCGAGATCGTGCTGCCCATTGACTCGGCCTACCCGCTCGAGCGTGTCGCCGAGGCGTACGAGCGCCTGATGACCGGCCACCTGCGCGGCAAGATCGTGCTCACCCTCGATTGACGCAGGGAGGGCCTCTGGCCATCTGAGACGGCCTCGCCTAGGTTGGGAGTAAGGCAAGGAGGCGCATCGTGGCGCACAATTCGGCCGCACAGAATGTGGCAGAGAAACTCATCGCATCGCATCTGGTGTCGGGTGAGATGACGCCGGGCGCCGAGATCGCCCTGAAGATCGATCAGACCCTCACCCAGGATGCGACGGGCACGCTGGTCATGCTCGAACTGGAAGCGCTCGGTCTCGAGCGTGCCCAGACCGAGGTCTCCGTGCAATACGTCGACCACAACCTGCTGCAGGCCGACAACAAGAATGCGGAAGACCACGACTTTCTTCGCTCGGCCTGCCAGCGCTTCGGCATCTGGTTCTCGAAGGCCGGCAACGGCGTCTCGCACCCCACCCACATGCAGCGTTTCGGCATCCCGGGCAAGACCATGGTCGGCTCCGACAGCCACACGCCGGCGGCCGGCTCGCTCGGCATGCTGGCAATGGGGGTCGGTGGTCTCGAGGTGGCGACGGCGATCGCGGGTCGGCCCATCAGCATCCGGATGCCTGAAATCTGGGGCGTGCGCCTCACCGGCGAACTGCCGCCGTGGGTGAGCGCCAAAGACGTGATTCTCGAGATGCTGCGCCGTCACGACGTGAAGGGCGGCGTCGGCCGCATCATCGAGTACTACGGGCCGGGGTTGGCCACCCTCACCGCCATGGACCGGCACGTGATAGCGAACATGGGTGCCGAACTGGGCGCCACTACGACCGTGTTTCCCGCCGACGACCAGGTGCGGGCCTTCCTGCGCGCCGAGCAGCGCGAGGGCGACTTCGTCGAACTGCTCGCCGACGCGGATGCCGGTTACGACATCGACGAGGAGATCGACCTCTCCACGCTCGAGCCGCTCATCGCGTTGCCGAGTTCGCCGGGCAAGGTCGTGCCCGTCACCGAGGTTGCCGGCAGGCCCGTTGAGCAGGTGGTGATAGGTTCCTCCGCGAACCCCGGGCTGCGGGATTTCGCCGTCGTCGGAGCCATCGTGAAGGGCAAGCAGACGCATCCGGGACTCTCGCTCGACGTGAACCCGAGTTCGCGCCAGATTCTGCAGGACCTTCTGAAGATGGGCTCGGCACTCGACCTCATCGCCGCGGGCGCGCGGCTGCACCAGTCGGGATGCATGGGCTGCATCGGCATGGGCCAGGCGCCGGCCGTCGGGCGTATCAGCCTGCGCACGATGCCGCGTAATTTTCCCGGACGAAGCGGCACCAAGGAGGACACGGTCTACCTGTGCTCACCGGAGACCGGTGCGGCTGCTGCGCTCACCGGCGTGATAACCGATCCGCGCGAGCTGCCCGCGCTGCTCGACATCGACTACCCGCAGCTGGAGCTGCCTGCCGTCTCCAGCGTGAACCTCGACATGCTCGAAGCGCCACTGCCGGCCGACGAAGCCGTGCAGGTCGAACTCGTCAAGGGGTCGAACATCTCCTCCCTGCCCGACTTCGATCCGCTGGCCGATCGCATCGAGGCGCCCGTTCTGCTCAAAGTCGGCGACAACATCTCCACCGACGAGATTCTGCCTGCCGGGGCCGTGGTGCTGCCCTACCGCAGCAACATACCGAAGCTGGCCGAGTTCACTTATTACCAACTGGACGAGACGTATGCCTCGCGAGCCGTCGAGGCACGGGACGGTGGCGGGCACATCATCGTGGGCGGCGCCAACTACGGGCAGGGCTCCTCGCGCGAACACGCGGCCATCACCCCGCGCTTCCTGGGGCTGCGCGCCGTGATAGCCGTCTCTTTCGCACGCATCCACTGGCAGAACCTGGCGAACTTCGGCGTGCTCGCCCTCGAATTCGCGGATGCCGCCGATCACGACCGCGTGCAGCAGGGTGACACCCTCGTGCTCGACGATCTGCGCGAGTCGATAGCGAACGGCACCGAACTCACGGTGCACAACGCCACCCGTGATGAGGATTACGCCCTCACGCACCGACTCTCGCCGCGACAGGTCGAAATGGTGCTCGACGGTGGCCTGATTCCCTGGCTGCGGCGATCCGCAGCGTGATCTCGACAAAGACGGCGCGTGAGCTGAGCGACGCCGGGCTGCGCTGGCATCCGCACTCGGGTGACGCGTTCACCCTCGCGAGCCCCGAGCTCGAGGGTGACGTGTTCACCGTGAGCGAGATGACCATCGAGCCGCACGAGTTCGACACCGGCACGATTCTGGGCTTCAACGGCACCACAGAATGGGCGCTCGACTCGGTGGCCATCGAGGACGCGTTATGGCTGCCTCGAGAAGGGCAGTTGCGTGAACTGCTGGGCGGAACGTTTCGCTCCCTGGTCGCCACCGGATCGGCCGGCTATACGGTGACGATCGGCCTGGCGGGTACCGACCGGCGCTTCGGAGCGGCGGATGCCGCCGAGGCGTATGCGGCGGCACTGCTCGCACTTATCCGCTCGGCCGGTTGACGCTCTCAGCTGGCTGACGCTCTCGTGCAACCGGACATTGCCTGCGTGATAATAACGGGATAGAATTCCTGTTAAATAGTGCGCGACTCACGCGCTCCTGTTCCGACGTCGACCGCGGCTCCCCACCGCGGTCGACGCCTTGTAGAGAACTCGCGCCGGGCAAGACCATGGAAGGACACAGGATGATCGAGGATGCCCTGTCGGTGACCCCCGTCACGCCTGCCGGTGAGGTCACGGTCGTTGCGGCTTCCTTCGGGGAGTTGGTCGAGGCGCATCCGGGTCAGCCGGGGCGAGTGGCATCGTCACGGGTGCTGAAGGCGGATGGCGTGCGGCTCGTGCATCTGGCGTTCGACGACGGCCAGCAACTCACCGAGCACACGGCCCCGGTGCCGATCCTGCTGCAGTGCGTCACCGGGCGGTTCACGATCGAGGTCGCGGAGCGCCGGATCGAGCTGGCCCCTGGCGGCATCGTGCACCTCACGCGGCGGTTGCCGCACGCGGTGACGGCTCACGGCGAATCCCGGCTGCTCATCACCCTGCTCGACTCCGCCGACTGGGACTAGTCGTCGGCCGTGAGCAGGCCGGCGTTGAGCGCGCGGGTCAACTCGGCGTCGATGCTCAACTCGCGGCTGTCGATGGTGTGCACAGGCGCGGCCTGGCGCACGCTGGAGACCAGCCAGGCGGCATCCGCGGTTCGCAGCTTCTCGGCCTCGAGCAGTGCATATTCGGTGCGGATGTCTCGTGCGGCAAAGAAGTCGAAGGCGCGCGCCTGCGTGGTACCGGCGAGGATGCCGAATTCGGTTGCCGGGGTGCTGACCGTGTCGCCATGGCGCAGAATCACGCTCGAGGTGGGACCCTCGAGCACGTACCCGTCGGAGCTGAGGAATATCACGTCGTCTGCGCCGCGTCGGCCGGCCTCACGCAGCGCCGCCATGTTGGTGGCGTACGAGAGGGTTTTGGCGCCCAGCAGCAGCCATGGTGCGCTCTGTGCCGCATCGTGTCGCACGCCGCGATCGAGGGTGACGACGCTCACTCCCGCGGTGCGGGCCGCGGTGAAATCGGGCGCACGCTCCACAAGCACCCAGCCGGTGGGCTTCTCGCTGCCGGCCACCCCGCGAGTCATCACGAGTTTCGCGGAGAGTTCGGCTTCAGGCTCGTGGGCCTCGATGGCGGCCAGCGCGGCCGCGCGCCACACATCCAGATCGGGCGCCACGATGTCGAGCAATTGTGCCGAGTGGGCGAAGCGGCGCAGGTGAGGCTCCAGCGAGAGCGGCCGACCCTGTGAGACGCCGATGGTCTCGAAGAAACCGTCACCACGGCTGAGGCCGAGTTCGGCCACCACGATGTGCGCGGTCGTGGGCTCGGCCTGAACGAAACCGGGACGGTCGCCGGAGCCCAGCGCCGGAGCGGTGACCAGAACGAGAGAGGGAGTATTCACCCCCTCAGTCTGACGGATGCCGGGCAGCTTCAGGCGCCTTGGGGCTCGTCCGTGTCGGGATCGGGTTCGTCGTGCACCGGGGTGACGATGGGAATGCCGCCGGCAGGGCCGCCACCCGCAGCCGGGGTGGCGATGACACCGGTGCCCTTGAAGCCGTCGTCCTGCTTCTCGGGATCGTCGGCATCACCCTCAAGGCCCTCGACGATGCCGTTGGTCTGATCGAAGGGATGGGCGACATCGTCGGCGAGCGCGCCGAGATTCTTGTCGCGCTGGGTGTTCTCGCCAGCATCGGTGTGGTCGGCGTCGGCGGTTACGTCTTCGTTGAGGTTTTCGTTGTCAGCCATGCCTGCAGGCTACGCGCGCCAGAATTTCCGGCAAGGGGCGGCGCTCCGATGCCGGCCGACGGCATCCGCTCACCAGGCGGAAGGCTTGTAATCCTTGAGGAAGACGCCGTGAACCTCGTCGCCGGCCTCGCCGCGAACGATGGGGTCGTACACGCGGGCCGCGCCGTCGACGAGGTCGAGCGGGGCGTGGAAGCCCTCCTCGGCCAGACGCACCTTGGTGGGGTGCGGGCGTTCGTCGGTGATCCAGCCGGTGTCGACGCTCGTCATCAGAATGCCGTCGGTCTCGAACATCTCACCCGCGCTCGTGCGCGTGAGCATGTTCAGTGCGGCCTTGGCCATGTTGGTGTGCGGATGCCCCGGACCCTTGTACTTGCGCCCGAACACACCCTCCATCGCCGAGACGTTGACGATGTATCTGCGTGGCGATTCCGCCGCCGCCATCGATGGGCGCAGCCTGCTGATGAGCAGGAACGGCGCCGTCGTGTTGCACAGTTGCACCTCGAGCATCTCCAGCGGGTCGACGTGCTCGACGTTCTGCGTCCAGCTGTTCACGGTGTGCAGATCGGGCAGCAGGCCGCCCGCGTCGATCGCGGTGCCGTCGGCGAGGCGATCGAGTGAGGAGGAGCCGGCCGCCATGGCCTGGGCGCTCAGGTGGGTGGCGTGCTCGGCGGCGCTCCACGCGGCCGCATCCTTCGGCGCGGCGGCCGCGGCGGCGGCGAGGATCGGGTGGCTGGCCACCGAGGCGGCCAGGGCCAGCGGATGCGCATCGTTGGTGTGCCCGAAGGTGAGCAGTTCGGGGAGCGGGCCGTCGGGCAGCGGCGCGGATTCGGCATCCGTCAGCGGGGCGTAGGAGCCGGGGGATCGGCGCACGGTCTGGGCGGCGTTGTTGATGAGGATGTCGAGGGGGCCCGCCTCGGCCACGGCGTCGGCGAGGCCGATCACCTGGGCGGGATCGCGCAGGTCGATGCCGACGATGCGCAGGCGATGCAGCCAGTCGGCGGCATCCGGAAGCGAGGAGAAGCGGCGCACGGCATCGCGCGGGAAGCGCGTGGTGATGGTGGTGTGTGCTCCGTCGCGCAACAGGCGCAGGGCGATGTGCATGCCGATCTTGGCGCGGCCGCCGGTGAGCAGCGCGCGCTTGCCGTTGAGGTCGGTGCGGGCGTTGCGCTTGGCATGACTGAGCGCCGCGCAGTCGGGGCAGAGCTGGTGATAGAACGAGTCGACCTGCGTGTAGTGCTGCTTGCAGATGTAACACGGGCGCGACTTGAGCAGCGTGCCGGCCGTGGGGGCGCTCGTCGTGACGGCCAGCTGAACGCCGCGCGTCTCGTCGTCGATGCGGTCGGGTGCGCCCGTGGCCGTCGCCGCGACTACGGCACGGTCAGCGTCGGCGATCTCGGCGCGCTTCTCCAGCCTGCGTGACTTCTTGACGGCCTTGAACATGTGGGCGGTGGCGTGACGCACCGCCACGAAGTCGGGGTGTTCCTCGTCGAGTTCGTGCAGCGAGGCGAGCACGCGCAGGGCCGTCACGAGGTCATCAGGGTCGATGCCGCTGGGGTCGGATGCCGCGGCGTCGGCGTCGGGCTGGTCGCCGTGGGAAGAATCGGTGCCGTTCGTCATTTCGCCCAATTCTACCGGCCGCTGGCAGCTCCTTTCTCGCGGAGACAGTCCGTTGGTGTGGGGCCTTCGCCCGCCCGGGTAAGGCATGATCGATAAGACCATGTCTCTCACCGCGCGCCAGCCCGAACCCTTCGATGCGGATGCCGCGTACACCGCCTTCGTAGGCTGGGCCGAGGAGGGCGGGCTGAGCCTGTACCCGGCGCAGGACGAGGCGCTCATCGAGATCGTCTCCGGCGCGAACGTGATCCTCAGCACCCCGACGGGCACGGGCAAGTCCCTCGTGGCGGTCGGGGCGCACTTCACGGCGCTGAGCCGGGGCATCCGCTCGTTCTACACCGCACCCATCAAGGCGCTCGTCAGCGAGAAGTTCTTCGCCCTCGTGGAGGTGTTCGGCGCCGAGAACGTCGGCATGATGACGGGCGATTCCTCGGTGAACGCGGATGCGCCCATCATCTGCTGCACGGCCGAGATTCTCGCGAATCTCGCACTGCGACAGGGGCCGGACACCCCTGTCGGCCAGGTGGTCATGGACGAGTTCCACTTCTACGCCGACCCCGAGCGCGGCTGGGCCTGGCAGGTGCCGCTGCTGACATTGCCCGGCGTGCAATTCATTCTCATGTCGGCCACGCTCGGCGATGTGAGCGCGCTCGCGGCCGATCTCTCCCGGCGTACCGGGCGTGAGACCGCGGTCGTCACCGGCGTCGAACGGCCCGTACCGCTGCACTACTTCTACGTGACAACGCCCGTGCACGAGACCGTCGAGGAACTGCTCGGCACCGGCCAGGCCCCCGTATACATCGTGCATTTCTCGCAGGCTGCCGCCCTCGAACGTGCGCAGGCGCTCGCCAGCGCCAAGGTGGCCACGCGCGAGCAGCGGGATGCGATAGCCGAGCTCATCGGCGAGTTTCGCTTCGCCACCGGCTTCGGCAAGACGCTCTCGCGGCTGCTGCGCATGGGCATCGGAGTGCACCACGCCGGCATGCTGCCCAAGTACCGCCGACTCGTGGAACAACTGGCCCAGCGCGGTCTGCTGCGCGTCATCTGCGGAACGGACACCCTCGGAGTGGGCATCAACGTGCCGATCCGCACCGTGCTTCTCACGGCGCTCACCAAATACGACGGCACCCGGATGCGCCAGCTCAACGCCCGCGAATTCCACCAGATCGCGGGGCGCGCCGGTCGCGCTGGCTTCGACACGGCAGGCACTGTGATGGCGCAGGCGCCCGAGCACGAGACGGAGAACCTCAAGGCCATAGAGAAGGCCGGCGACGACGTCAAGAAGAAGCGCAAGATCATCCGCAAGAAGGCGCCGGACGGCTTTGTCTCATGGGGAGAGGCGTCCTTTCAGAGGCTCGTCGAAGCGGAGCCCGAGACCCTCGTCTCGAGCATGCAGATCACGAGCGCCATGCTGATCAACGTGATCGGGCGCGGCGGGGACGTCTATCGGCACGTCTACGACCTGGTCTTCGACAACCACGAGCCCTGGAAGCGGCAGCTGGCATTGGCCCGACGAGCGCTTGGCATCTATCGCACGCTCGTGGCCGGTGGGGTGGTGGAGCAGCGCGACGGGCAGATTCGCCTTACCGTCGATCTGCAGCCGAACTTCGCTCTCAACCAGCCGCTGTCGCCGTTTGCGCTCGCCTGCTTCGAGCTGCTAAGCCCTCTGGCCGAGACCGGTGCAGCGTCCGAGATCGGCACCGGCGACTACGCCCTCGACATGATCTCGATCATCGAGGCCACCCTCGACGACCCGCGTCCCGTGCTCTCGGCTCAGGAGCACCGGGCGCGTGGCGAGGCCGTCGCCGCCATGAAGGCCGAGGGCATCGAATACGAGCAGCGCATGGAGCTGCTTGAGCAGATCACCTACCCGAAGCCTCTCGACGAGCTACTCTCCCAATCCTTCGCCGTCTACGTCACCTCGCAGCCCTGGGTTGCCGACTTCGAGCTGCGCCCCAAGAGCGTCGTGCGCGACATGTACGAACGCGCAATGAGCTTCGCCGAATACGTGGCGTTCTACACGATCGCCCGCTCGGAGGGGGTGGTACTTCGCTACCTCTCCGACGCGTATCGGGCCGCCCGCCAGACCATCCCGGCCGAGGCCAAGAGCGAGGAACTGCTCGACCTCATCGAGTGGCTCGGCGAACTCGTGCGTCAGGTCGACTCGAGCCTCCTCGACGAGTGGGAGGAGTTGGTGCATCCGGATGCGACCCGTCATGCCCACGAGACGACGGATGTCGTTCCGCCCGCCCCGCGCAACGTCACGACCAACCGTCGTGCCTTCACCGTGCTCGTGCGCAACGAGCTGTTCCGCCGAGTGCGGCTGGCTGCGCTCGAACGCGACGACGAGTTGGGTGCGTTGGACGCGGCATCCGGTTTTTCGGTGGAGATCTGGGGCCGGGCTCTCGACGCGTATTACGCCGAGCACGATTCGATCGGCACGGGGGCGGATGCGCGCAGCCCCGCCATGCTCATCGTCGACGAGTCCCCGGCATTCACCGACGGGCTCTGGCGCGTGCGGCAGATTCTGGCCGACCCGGCGGGTGACCACGACTGGGGCATCTCGGCCGAGGTCGATCTGGCCGAGTCGGCCGAGCAGGGCATCGCGATCGTACGAGTCACCTCGATGGGCCGGCTGTAGCGCAGAGCCTCTAGCGCGCCTGCTGCACCGGGATGCTCGCCGTCTCGTACCGCGGCTCGTGTCGCGGAATGAAGAGTGCCAGCACGAAGCCCGCCACTGCGACGGCAGCGCCCACGAGGAACACCGTCTGGAAGGCGCCCTTGGTGGGGATTCCTCTGCCGTCCGCCATCACCAGATTGGCCGAGAGCACCACTCCGACCACGGTCGCCGAAACGGTCGAACCGAGGGTGCGCATCACAGAGTTGAGCCCGTTCGCCGCCGCGGTCTCGCTGGCAGGAACCGCGTGCATGATGAGGGTCGGCATGGCCGCGTAGGCGAATCCGACGCCGAAGCCCAGCACGGTGGCGATGAGAATGGCGTGCCACACCTCGGTCATCAGCGGAATGGCCGCCGCGTAGGTGATCACGATGATGAGCAGCCCGAGCAGCAGGCTCGTGCGCGGCCCTCGCGCGGCGGAGAGCCGGGCCGCGACGGGTGACATGAAGAACATGACCAGGCCGCTGGGCATGAGGCACAGGCTTGCCACGAGCAGCGTCTGTCCGAGGCCGACACCGGTGGCTGTGGGCAACTCCAGAAGCTGGGGCAGCGCCGCACTGCTCACGAAGAACCCGAAGCCGACCGCGATGGAGGCGAGGTTCGTCAACAGCACGGGCCTGCGCGCGGCGATGCGCAGGTCGATGAGCGGCGAGGGGATGCGCAGCTGGAATGCTCCCCAGCCGAGCAGCACCAGAACGCCGCCGATCAACAGTCCGAGTGTGACGGGCGAGCCCCAGCCCCACTCGGTGCCCTTGGAGACGGCCAGCAGGATGCCGGTGAGACCTATCGCGAACAGCACCGAACCGAGATAGTCGAAGCGTCCCCCTGCGCGCAGGGTCGAGACCGGCACGATGAAGAGCACAAGGGCGGCGGCCACGAGCGCGAGCAGCGCGGCGAGCCAGAACAGCGCGTGCCAGCTGAAGTTCTCGGCGATCACGGCCGAGAGCGGCAGGCCGATGGCGCCGCCCACGCCCAGCGTGGCGCTCACGAGCGCGACAGCACCGCCGAGGCTCTTGGCGTGCAGCACGTCACGCAGGATGCTGATGCCGAGCGCTATAGCGCCCAGCCCGAAACCCTGCAGGGCGCGACCGACGAGCATGGGTATGAGCGTGTCCGACAGCGCCGAGATCACCGAGCCGATGAAGAGTGCGGCGAGCAGCACCAGCACGAGGCGTCGTTTGCCGAACATGTCACCGAGCCGACCCGCGATGGGTGTGGCGATGGCGGCCGCGAGCAGCGTGACCGTCAGCACCCACGAGGCATCCGCGCTGGTGGCGTGCAGCAGCGTCGGCAATTCGGGAATGATCGGTGTCACCAGGGTCTGCATGAATGCGGCTACGAGGCCGGTGAAGGCCAGTGTGGCCACAATGGCGCGGTCGCTGGGGCGGCGGGTGAGCCGGCGGCGCTGGCGGTCGCTGAGACCGCTGCCGCCCGATCCGTCGTTCGGTGTGTCGTTGCGCGCCATATTTCCGCCTGCCGTGTTTGTGCCCAGGTGCGAACACGGGGACGATGAGGGAGTCTACCGAAGCACTACAGCCTCGCCAGCCGTTCATCTATTCCTCAGCGGCCGCACACGGTGCCGCACTAGCCTCAAGAGGTGAGCGTGGAAACCCGTGCGAGTGGTGCACGTGATGTGCATGAGCTCGATGTGCGCGTTTCCGGCGGCGTGGTGCGAGGCATCCGCGAGGCAGACATCGAGGCGTGGCGGGGCATACCCTATGCGGCGCCGCCCGTCGGCGCGTTGCGTTTTCGGGCGCCGGCGCCCGTGCTGCCCTGGCAGGGCGTGCGCGACGCGAGCCGGCACGGTGCCGTGGCACCGCAGTCCCGCCGTGGCCAGTTTCTGGGGGCTCCCTCTGCGATTCCTCGCAGCGAGGACTGCCTGAACCTGCTGGTATTGCGCGGTGCGGATGCACGCACCGGTGCCAACGCGGCACGGGGCGACGATCTCGCCCCCGTCATGGTCTTCATCCACGGCGGCGCGTACAGTGTTGGCAGCGTGCGCGAGGTGCCGCACCAGGGCATGGATTTCGCCCGCAACGGCGTCATTTATGTGGCCGTCAGCTACCGCCTCGGCGCTCTCGGTTACCTGGATTTCAGCAGCTACTCCACCCCCGAGCGCCCCTTCGAGAGCAATCTCGGGCTTCGCGACCAGGTGGCTGCTCTCGCGTGGGTGCGTGACAACATCCGCGCGTTCGGTGGTGACCCCGGCAACGTGACTGTCTTCGGGGAGTCGGCCGGCGCCAACGCCGTCACCACTCTCATGACCGTGCCCGCGGCGGCGGGCCTGTTCCACCGGGCCATCGCCCAGAGCCCGCCCCCGAATGCCCTCTACCTGCCCGAACTCACCGCGCGCTGGGCAGGCCAGTTTCTCGAGTTGCTCAGTTCTGCCCTCGACAACGGCAGCGTCGAGGCGACCAGCCACGAGGATGCCGCGGCCCTGCTCACGGGTGCGCCGGTCGATGCCCTCGTGGCCGCCACGAACGCCCTGCAGTTGCGCACGCCAGATGAGGATCCGGGAACGCTGTGCCTCTGCCCGGTCATCGACGGCGACTACCTGCCGGAGCGCCCTCTCGACGCATTCAAGCACGGGCGCGCGCACCGAGTGCCGCTGATCATCGGCACCAATGACCGCGAGGGGTCCCTGTTCACCGGCCGACTGGACATTCTGGCGTCGACACCGCCGCGCATCCGAGCCATTTTCGCGCGCACCCGAAAGAAGACGCGCAAGGCCATCAAGGCCGAATACCCCGGGCTTCCCGCGCGCCGGGCCGCCGCAGACTTCGCCGGAGACTATTCGTTCTGGTATCCGAGCATCAAGGTTGCCGAACGGCATGCCCGCTATGCACCGGTGTACATGTACCGTTTCGACATCGCGCCGCGACTCGTGCGCCTGGCCGGCTTCGATGCCACCCACGGATTGGAACTCTTCGCCCTCTTCGATCGCATGAACGGCTGGTTCGGCCGCACCATGACCGTGCTCGGCGGCCGCCGAGCGTTCCTCGGTGCCGGCCGGCGGATGCGACGCTGGTGGCTCGATTTTGCGAGAACCGGTGATCCGAATGCCCAGACGGGTGCAGTCTCGCCAGCATGGCCACGCTACGACGCCGAGTCTGACGACCGGTACCGGCTCACGCTCATCATCGACGAGGTGGATCGCGTCGAGTGCGACCCACGGGGCGAGCGGCGCGTCGCCTGGCAGGAATTCGTGCCGCACGTGTGATTTCGGCAGGTGAGTTGACCTGCACAGCCTGTCGTGTGAGTATCGACGTGTTCGGTAAATGCACCATGACATTCGCATGAACGCCCGCTGAACTGCACCGTGCGGGTCCCGTGTTCCGTTTACGAGAAAGACGCCGGTGGACCTCACACTCATCGTCGTGCTGGTCATAGCGCTGGCGCTGTTCTTCGACTTCACCAACGGTTTCCATGACACGGCGAATGCGATGGCGACGCCCATCGCCACCGGTGCCATGAAGCCGAAGGTCGCCGTCACGCTCGCGGCCATCCTCAATCTCGTCGGCGCCTTCCTCTCCACCGAGGTGGCCAAGACCATCTCCGGCGGTCTCATCAAAGAAGGTGCCCACGGAATCCAGATCACACCGGAGATGATCTTTGCCGGACTCGTCGGCGCGATCATCTGGAACATGGTCACCTGGCTTTTCGGTTTGCCCTCCAGCTCGAGCCATGCGCTCTTCGGCGGCCTCATCGGCGCCGCCATCGTGGGCGCCGGCTTCCAGAGCGTCGACTACCTGGTGTTGCTCGACAAGGTCATCTTCCCTGCCCTGCTCGCCCCCGTGATAGCGGGCGGTGTCGCGTTCACGGCGACGAAGATCGCCTATGCCATCACCCGCCGCTACGACGGGCTGCCGGATGGCCGTGCGGGCTTCCGATACGGCCAGATCTTCTCCTCGTCGCTCGTCGCGCTCGCGCACGGCACCAATGACGCGCAGAAGACCATGGGTGTCATCACCCTCACGCTCATCGCGGCGAATCTGCAGCCCGCCGGCTCGGACCCGACGTTCTGGGTCATAGCCGCGTGTGCCCTCGCGATAGCCGCCGGCACATACACGGGCGGCTGGCGCATCATCCATACCCTCGGCAAGGGTCTCACCGAGGTGAAGCCCGCGCAGGGCTTCGCCGCCGAGACGAGCACCGCCGCCGCGATCCTGGCTTCTTCGCACCTGGGCTTCGCGCTCTCCACCACGCAGGTCGCATCCGGATCGGTCATCGGTTCGGGGCTTGGCCGGCGCGGGTCATCGGTGCGCTGGAAGACGGCGCGCCGCATTGCACTCGGCTGGCTGATGACGCTGCCTGCCGCAGCCATCGTTGGCGCCATCGCGGCGTGGGTCGCGCATCTCGGCGCGGTCGGGGTGGGTGTGGACCTCGTGCTGGCCATCGGACTCATTGCCGCGATCTTCCTCGTGGCGGCCCGTCAGCGTGCGCGCAGCAAAAAGGCGCAGGCAGCGGGCACGGGCGTCAGCGATGTCGCCAGGAGCGGTCGGGTCGTGAAGATTCGCAAGGTGAAGCCCAAGCGCCCGCCACGACCGAAAAAGTCTGAAGTGTCGGCCAAGCCGAAGAAGAAAAAGAAAAAGGGCTCGGGCACGAAGAAGAGTTCAGGAAGCAAGAAGAACTCCGGCAAGAAGGGTGGCGCGGCATGATCGACTGGGTGTCATTCTTCGTGGTCGCGCTCGCATCCATTCTCGGTGCGAGCCTTGTGGTCGCCCTGTACTCCCTGGGCCTGCGACTGTTGAGTTCGGCGGGCAGACCGGTGCACGTCGAACCGGCCGAGTTCACGGATGCCATCACGGTGATCACGGCAGAGCAGGCGGCAACCGAGGCCAAACGCATCCGCAAGGCCGCCAAGCGCAGCCCGCTGAGCGCCGTGCAGAAGCGCTGGGCGCTCGCGGCCGCTCGCGTCTGCTTCGTGCTTTGCGCCGCGATAGTGCTCTACGGCGTCTACCTGATCATTCCCGGCTTTCACAAGTAGCCGCGGGCATTGAGCCTGAGCCGTAACGCTAGTCGGTGCCGCGCCAGCGGGCGACGGCGTTCATCACGTGGTAGACGACGATGGCCGCGATAGCACCCAGCGCGATGCCGGCGACGGTGATCTTGCCGGCCGAGAGGGTGAAGTCGGCCACACCGATGATGAGGGCTATTGCGGCCGTGAACTGGTTCTTCGGCTTGGAGAAATCGACCCGGTTGTCGAGCCAGATCTTGATGCCTATCACGCCGATCAGGCCGTAGAGCGCGGTGGTGACACCGCCGAGCACTCCCGCCGGAATCGTGTTGATCACGGCGCCGACCTTGGGGGAGATGCCGAGCAGGATCGCCACGATGCCTGCCACCCAGTACGCTGCCGTCGAGTAGACGCGCGTTGCAGCCATGACGCCGATGTTCTCGCCATATGTCGTTGTTGCCGATCCGCCGCCGATACCGGCGATCATCGTCGAGATGCCGTCTGCGAGCAGCGCGCGGCCGGTGAGCTTGTTGACCTCGGGTTTGGTCAGCTGCGCGACGCCGCGCACATGGCCCACGTTCTCGGCGACGAGCGCGAGCACTATCGGCAGAAACGAGGGAAGCACGCCCCAGGTGGCGTTCGGCTCAGTGAACGGATTGCTGGGCAGCGTGAACGGGGGCAGGCCGATCCAGGCGGCGGATGCCACATGGCTGAAGTCCACCTGCCCGAACAGCACGGCCGCGATATAGCCGATCACGACCCCGATGAAGATGGAGAGACGCCCCAGCAGTCCCCGGAACACCACCGTGCAGAGAATCACGGCGGCGAGCGTGATGATCGCGGTCACGGGGGCGGTCTTGACGTTGTTCCACGCGGCCGGGGCCAGGTTGAAGCCGATCAAAGCCACGATCGAGCCCGCGACGACGGGCGGCATGAGCACCTCGAGCCATCCGGTGCCCGTCAGGTGCACGACGGCGCCGATGATCGCCAGCAGCAGCCCGACAGAGACGATGCCGAACAGTGCACTGCCCATGCTGTGCGCCGCCGTTGCGGCCTGGATCGGCGCGATGAAAGCGAAGGAACTGCCCACGTAACTGGGCAGCCTGTTGCCGGTGATCAGCAGGAAGAGCAGCGTGCCGATGCCGGAGAACAGCAGCGTCGTGCTCGGCGGAAACCCGGTGAGCACCGGCACGAGAAAGGTGGCGCCGAACATGGCAACGACATGCTGGCCGCCCAGGCCGATGGTTCGCGGCCAGGTGAGGCGCTCATCCGGTGCCACAATCTCGCTCGCAGGCACCGTCTTACCGTCGCCGTGCAGTGTCCAGGGGAGTGCCATGGTGCCTCGTCTCGATAGATGCGCTCAATCCTCCGCGATCGTATCCGTGTCAGGCCATAGGATTGGCGCAGCGACACGACCCCACCTTCCCCAGGAGCACAACGGATGAGCGAAACCACGACCCGCGCCGGATTCCGCGGCCGCCTCGACAACTATTTCGAGATCACGAAACGCGGTTCGACCTTCGGTGCGGAGGTGCGTGGCGGTCTGGTCACCTTCGTGACCATGGCGTACATCGTCATTCTCAACCCCATCATCCTGAGCGGTTCGAAGGATGTCGTCGGTGGCGTTCTGCAGTTCCAGCAGGTCGCCGCCGTCACAGGTCTCACCGCCGGCGTCATGACGATTCTGTTCGGCATCGTCGCCCGGCTGCCGTTCGCGTTCGCCGCCGGTCTCGGCATCAACTCCTTCCTCGCGGTCAGCGTGGTCGGCCAGGTGACGTGGCCCGAGGCCATGGGCCTCGTGGTCATCAACGGCCTCATCATCGTGCTGCTGAGCGCCACGGGCCTGCGGCGCATGATCTTCACGGCCGTGCCGATGCAGCTCAAGCTGGCTATCACGGTGGGTATCGGGCTGTTCATCGCCTTCATCGGCCTCGTTGATGCCGGCTTCGTGCGCTCCACCGGCTTCGGTTCGCCGCCGGTCGGGCTCGGTATCGATGGTTCCGTTGCCAGTATCCCGACGGCGATCTTCGTGGTGTCGCTGCTGATCACGGGCATCCTCGTGGCACGCAAGGTGCGTGGCGCTCTGCTGATCGGCATCGTCGTATCGACGATCATCGCCGTGCTGGCCGAGCTCGTATTTCATGTGGGTGCCTCCGCCGGTGGCAAGAACCCGCTGGGCTGGAACCTGTCGGTTCCGGCGCTGCCGTCGCAGATCGTCAGTCTGCCCGATCTGGGGCTGATCGGGCACGTGAGCTTCGCGAGTTTCGGTCGCATCGGCATCCTCGCCGCCGTCATGCTCGTCTTCACCCTGGTGTTCACGAACTTCTTCGACGCCATGGGTACCATGACGGGGCTCTCCAAGGAGGCCGGGCTCGCCGACGAGAAGGGCGACTTCCCACGCCTGAAATCCGCGCTGATCGTGGAAGGCGTCGGAGCGGTCGTCGGTGGGGCGACATCCGGATCGTCGAACACGGTCTTCATCGAATCGGGTGCGGGCATCGGCGAGGGGGCGCGCACGGGTTTTGCAAACATCGTGACCGGCCTGCTGTTCATCGCGGCCATGTTCTTCACCCCGCTGACGCAGATCGTGCCTTCGGAGGTCGCGGCGGCCGCGCTGGTGATTGTGGGCGCCATGATGATGACGCAGATCAAGGGCATCGACTTCAGCGCGTTCTCGGTCACGCTGCCGGTGTTCCTCACGATCGTCGTGATGCCGCTGACGTATTCGATCTCGAATGGCATCGGCGCAGGCTTCATCAGCTGGGTGCTGCTGCGGGCGTTCGCCGGCAAGGCGCGCGAGATCAGCCCGCTGCTGTGGGTGGTGGCCGCAGGCTTCGCCATCTACTTCGCCCGAGGCCCCATCGAGGTGCTGCTCGGCCACTAGCGCGTCGCCAGGCATGTCGGTCTCAGGGTTACCCTGAGACAGGAATCGGGGGATAACCCGATGGCGCAGGCCGTTCACGAGCGATTGACTGGATGCATCGCGTTGCGAATGCGCGCGTCAGCAGACTTGGGAGTCCACTCATGACCAATACACAGGCCCCGTACGCACCGGACACCGCCCCGTACGCCACCGCGACCGCTCCGGCTTACGCCGACAGCAAGCCGCTGAGCATCACGAGCCTCGTGCTCGGGCTCGTCTCGATAGTTGCGGGCTGGACGTTTCTTGCTCCCATCGCCGGCCTCGTCACGGGCATTCTCGCGCTCAAGCGCGAGCCGGCGGGTCGCGCCATGGCCATCTGGGGCATCGTGCTCAACGCGGTCATGCTCTTCGGCTTCGCCGTGGGCGCGCTGCTCACTCTCGCGGGCCTCGGCATCGGCCTCGCCTTCCTCCCCTTCGCCTTTCACTGATCGCCCGGCCCGCGCGCCGAGTGCGTGTACAAAACGACGGAGATTCACCGCTGTTTCGCCCTTCTGGGCGGTGCAGCACCGTCTAGGGTGTGAATCTCCGTCGTTTTGTGTCGCGCAGATTAGGCTGGCAACCATGAGCACGGGCACCATTGCCGGCACGGTTGCCGGCCTGCGCGAGACATTCGATCGCGGCGTGACAAAGCCGTACCGATGGCGGGTGGCGCAGCTGAAGGCCTTGCGTGCGCTCCTGACCGAACGCGAGGCCGAACTCGGCATGGCGTTGATGCAGGACCTGGCCAAGAACCCCACCGAGGCACAGGTCTCCGAGATCAGCATCGTCGTCGGCGAGATCGACTACACGCTGCGACACCTGCGCTCGTGGTTGCGGCCGCGCGTGGTGGCGGTGCCGCTCGTCGTGATGCCGGCGAAGGCATCCGTCATTCGTGAACCGCTCGGCGTTTGCCTCATCATCGCCCCGTGGAACTACCCGGTGCAGCTGCTGCTCGCGCCGCTCGTCGGTGCGCTCGCGGCGGGTAACGCGGCGGTGCTCAAGCCCAGCGAGCTGGCACCGGCGACCTCGGCCGCAATGGCCCGCCTGCTGCCGCAGTATCTCGACGCGCGGGCGGTGGCGGTGGTCGAGGGGGAGGTGCCCGAGACCACCGAACTGCTCGAGCAGCGCTTTGACCATATTTTCTACACGGGCAACGGTGCGGTTGGGCGTATCGTCATGACGGCCGCCGCGAAGAATCTCACGCCTGTCACGCTCGAGCTCGGCGGCAAGTCCCCGGTGTACGTCGATGACTCCGTCGACCTGGCGGTCGCCGCCGCACGCATCGCCTGGGGCAAGTTCATGAACGCCGGCCAGACGTGCGTGGCCCCCGACTATCTGCTGGCAACGCCGGATGTCGCGGCGCGACTCGAACCGCTGCTCGTTGATGCGATCGCCCGGCTCTACGGCGGAGACCCGCGAGCGAGTGACGACTACGGACGCATCGTCTCGGAGCGACAATTCGACCGGCTGGAGACTCTGGTGAAAGACGGTCGCGTCGTGACGGGGGGCACCAGTCACCGGGGGAGTCGTTATCTGGCTCCGACCGTGCTGGCCGACGTCTCCCGCGATTCAGGCATCATGCGCCAGGAGATCTTCGGCCCCATTCTGCCGATCGTCACCGTCTCCGGTCTCGACGACGCGCTCGCATACATCCGCCACGGTGACAAGCCGCTCGCGCTCTACGTCTTCAGCGAATCGCCGAAGACGAGGCGCCGTTTTCTCACAGAGACGAGCTCGGGAGCCGTCGGCTTCGGCGTTCCCGCCGCGCACCTGGCGGTCGCGGGGCTTCCGTTCGGTGGGGTCGGGGCCAGCGGCATGGGCGCGTACCACGGAACGCATTCGATCGACACGTTCAGCCACGAGAAGGCCGTGCTCAGCAAGCCGCTGAAGCCCGACACCATGGCACTCGTCTATCCACCGTTTACGGAGCGCAAGACGGGGATAATTCGCCGGATCATGGGCTGAGGCGCGCGAAAACTGCGTGTATGGGTGCACTCACGCGCGATAGGCTCGTATGGTCAACCGCCACAAGCACGACGACAAGGCACTGGAGCCGCACGTGAATACACCGCACACCACTCTTCCGCCCACCGCATGGAACACCCCCTCGGCCTTGCCGGTCGACGGGCCCGTGCGAACCGAGTCCGACTCCCTCGGCGAGCGAGATATTCCGGTAGAGGCATATTGGGGTGTGCACACCTCGCGTGCGCTGCAGAATTTTCCGATCGCCAAGCGCCCCATCTCCGTCTACCCCGATCTCATCGTGGCATTCGCCAGCGTGAAGCAGGCCGCGGCCCGCGCCAACAAACAGTTGGGCGTTCTCGAGGCTGAGAAGGCCGATCTCATCGACGCGGCATGCCAGGAGATCATCGACGGCAAACTGCTCGACCAGTTCGTCGTCGGCGTCATGCAGGGAGGCGCGGGCACCTCGACCAACATGAACGCCAACGAGGTCATAGCGAACCGTGCGCTCGAGCTCGGCGGTCACGCGAAGGGTGAGTATCACCTGATGCATCCGATCGACGACGTGAACCGCAGCCAGAGCACGAACGACACGTATCCGACGGCGCTCAAGATCGCTCTCACGTTCTCGCTCAAGCGGCTGCTTGACGAGTTGTGGCTGCTGCGCGAATCGTTCGCGGCCAAGGGCGAGCAGTTCAACCACGTGCTCAAGGTCGGCCGCACCCAGTTGCAGGATGCTGTGCCGATGACGCTCGGCCAGGAGTTCCACGGTTTCGCCACGACGCTCGCCGAAGACTACGAACGGCTCAAGGAGACCATCTGGCTGCTGGCCGAGATCAACCTCGGCGCGACGGCCATTGGTACCGGCATCACGGCAGATCCGGGCTACGCCGCGGCAGCCTGTCAGCACCTGCGCGAGATCACCGGGCTCGACCTCGAAACCGCCCCCGACCTCATCGAGTCCACGAGCGACGCGGGCGCGTTCATGTCGTTCAGCGGCTCGCTCAAGCGCAGCGCCATCAAGCTGTCGAAGATCTGCAACGACCTGCGGCTGCTCTCGTCCGGCCCCCAGGCGGGTTTCGGTGAGATCAACCTGCCGCCCATGCAGGCGGGCTCGAGCATCATGCCCGGCAAGGTCAACCCGGTCATTCCCGAGGTGGTCAACCAGGTGGCCTTCTCTGTCGCCGGGGCTGACGTCACCGTCACCATGGCGGCGGAGGGCGGCCAGTTGCAACTCAACGCTTTCGAACCGGTGATAGCGCACTCCCTGCTGCAGTCGCTGGCCTGGATGACCCAGTCGTTCCACACCCTGCGCGTCAACTGTGTGGACGGCATCACCGCGAACGAAGAGCGACTGGATGCCATGGTCGGCTCCTCGGTGGGCGTCATCACCGCGCTCACCCCCTACATCGGCTATGCGGCGGCGGCAGCCCTGGCCAAGACGGCACTGCTCACCGGCCACAACGTGGCAGACCTGGTCGTCGAGGCACAGTTGATGGGCCGCGACGACGTTGCCCGGCTGCTCTCGCCGGCACGGCTCAGCGGGCTGGAAACGATAACCTCCGCCGTGCCGATAGCCGTGCACCCGGTGGAGACTTCCGACCGCGACTGACGTCAACCGGCGGTTTGCCGCTCAGAGAATGCGGCAATAGGTCGTCAGCGAGCCGATGCCCGCCACCGAGACCGTTACGGTGGCCTGGTCGCCGAGAAAGATCGGCGGCTTGCGCGAATAGCCCGCACCACCCGGGCTTCCCGTGGAGATGAGCGTTCCCGGCTGCAGCGTCGCCGAGCGCGAGAGAAACGCGATGATCTCGGCAACCGAGCGCACCATGTCGCCCGTAGAGGCGTCCTGCAGGATGTGCCCATCGAGATTCGTGGTGAGCCAGAGATCCTGCGGGTCGGCGATCTCATCCGCGGTGATCACGACGGGCCCCGTTGGCGTGAAGCCGTCGAATGACTTGCACCTCGACCACTGCGCCTCGGAGAACTGCAGGTCGCGTGCCGTGATGTCGTTGACGACGGTGTATCCGAAGACATAGTCGAGCGCATCGCGCACCGAGACGTCGCGCGCCGGCCGGCCGATGATCACACCGAGTTCGGCCTCGTAGTCCACCTGGGTCGAGAGCTCCGCGGGCCACGACGTCGTGCCCTCGTGCCCGGCCAGCGAGTTCGGCCACAGCGAGAACACCGTGGCGGCCTTCTCCACGCGCAGCTTCAGCTCGTCGGAGTGCGCGGCGTAGTTCGCGCCGATAGCGATGATCTGCGGTGGCCGCAGCACGGCGGATGCGTGGCGCAGCCCACTCACCGGCACAGGCTCGCGGCCCGCAGAGACCGCGGCATCGACGATCGAGCGGATGCGTGCGACCTCGTCATCCCCGCGCTCCAGCACGTCTTGCAGGTCGCGCGGCGCGGCATCCATCACCTCATCAAGAAAGATGGCGCCTTCACCGAGCACGACGGCGAGCCGAGGCTTGTGGCGGGCGTCAATGCCGAGGTGCGCGAATCTCACCCGATCAGGCTATCGGCAATGCGTGGGATTACGCCGTACCCCAACCATCCCGTGTGGCGCGGATGCGCGACTCTCACGCTCGTGATGGCGGTGGTCGGCCCGAGCCGCGAAGGGGCGCCCGTCACGCATCCGATAGTGTCGAAACGCTCCGTGAATTACTCAGGTGTTTGAGAAAGGCCGTAAACGACAGTGCCCGAAGCTCGTATCGAAACTATTTTCAAGGACGTTCTGCGCCGCAATTCGGGCGAGGTGGAGTTTCACCAGGCCGCTCGTGAGGTCTTCGAGTCCCTGGGCAAAGTCATTGAAAAACACCCGCATTACGCGGATGCCTCGGTGCTGGAACGCATCTGCGAGCCCGAGCGCCAGATCATTTTTCGGGTTCCGTGGGTCGACGACTCCAATCACGTGCGGATCAACCGCGGCTTCCGGGTGGAGTTCAACTCCGCGCTCGGCCCGTACAAGGGTGGCCTGCGCTTTCACCCCTCGGTGACCCTGGGCACCGTCAAGTTTCTCGGTTTCGAGCAGATCTTCAAGAATGCGCTCACGGGCCTGCCCATCGGTGGTGGCAAGGGCGGCAGCGACTTCGATCCGAAGGGCAAGAGCGAGGGCGAGATCATGCGTTTCTGCCAGTCGTTCATGACCGAGCTCTACCGCCACATCGGCGAGTACCGTGACGTTCCAGCCGGAGACATCGGCGTGGGAGGCCGTGAGATCGGCTACCTGTTCGGGCAGTACAAGCGCATCACCAACCGTTACGAGTCCGGCGTGCTCACCGGCAAGGGAGTCGGCTGGGGCGGATCGCGGGCGCGCACCGAGGCCACCGGATACGGCGCCGTCTTCTTCGCCGAGCAGATGCTGGCGACGCGCGGGCAGAGCTTTGACGGCAAGCGGGTGCTCGTCTCGGGATCCGGCAACGT